>JAEVZM010000596.1 GCA_023392225.1 Pseudomonadota bacterium | reverse complement strand
CGGAGGCGCTGAGAGCGAGGAGGAATCGGTGAGAGGGACTCCCCCACGCCGCCGACACCATCCAACCGAGCCGCGCAATGGCTGATCGATCTGAGGGGTGAACCAAAGCACCGGACCCTGCTGCCCGAATGTCGATGGGCTTGTTGGAGATAGTGGGGCCTGCTTCAAGCAACGAGCCTCCCACCTGCGGAGCGCCCAGCGAACCCAAATCATCCGCACGTCGTATAGTGCCATTGGTCGGCCAAACGTTCTCTCGATCTCCACTACGCGAGGTTGGCCGAACTCGAAGCCAAATGCGGCGCTTGGCTTTGCCCCTTGCTCGTCTTTGCCGATGAGTTCTACGGAGGCCACGCCATACAAATGCTGGCGCAGCCGTCGGGTCATGTCTATTGGCTGTACCACATTAGCCGTGTAGCGCTCTCGGAGAAGTTCACGTGCCGACTGCTGCACGAACCTGAAGGTAGTGGCGATGAAATATGAGACCGCACCGATATTAAGCAGTAGCCACGTTAAATGGACGCCGAGCAGCCCGACTTGTACGCCAACAAGATAGCCCGAGACGTTTAATAGGAGCGCTTTGATGTCGGTGGCTGGTGGTGGTCCTGAGCTTGTCCATTTCGGTAGCCACTCCGGTGCAAGGCACGCAGCCACGGCTTCCGCTGTCAGAAACAGAAGGTAGAATATGAAATAAATGCCAATAAATCGGCTGAACGTGCCTAATCCAAAAAACCAGCGGAAGGCGCGCTGAGTTCGGCTGTATCGTACGCGGCGAGCGGCGGGATTATCACGAAGGTGTTTGCGCACCTCGCACCGCACCCACTTGTTCAAGCTTCCGGTCCAGCCACCAAGGCGCCAATCGATCATCACATGTCCATGCAAGAAGGAACAAAGCGAGCGCAGTTGAACGGAAAACGACGTTCTGGACCCAGACTGTAGCCAGAGTTGCGGCTATCAGAAAATACAACAATCGAAAATAGTCCACGCTGTGGCGCGATGTTCAGTTTGCCAAATGCGTCCCCGAGGGTTGACCGGTAGAAACTGGGTCGCGTGGCAAGGCCGGAAGTCGACTACGACCAACCACCACACACCCGCCCTAGCATCCCACCCCGCGCCCGCCTACATCTCCCCGCATGGTTCCGCTCTCCGTCCTCGATCTCGCCCCGGTGCCTGAAGGCAGCGGCACCGGCGAGGCCCTCCGCAACACCCTCGATCTCGCGCGCCATGCCGAGCGTCTGGGCTATCACCGCTACTGGCTGGCCGAGCATCACGGCATGCCCGGCATCGCCAGCGCCGCGACGGCCGTGGTCATCGCCCATGTCGCGACCGCGACCAGCACCATTCGCGTCGGCTCGGGCGGCATCATGCTGCCCAACCATGCGCCGCTGATGGTCGCCGAGGCCTTCGGCACGCTCGCCGCGCTCCATCCCGGGCGGATCGACCTCGGCCTCGGCCGCGCGCCGGGCACCGACATGGCGACGGCACGCGCGCTCCGCCGCAACCTTGCGGGCGACGTCGACGCCTTCCCCCAGGACGTGGTCGAGCTGATGCACTACTTCCAGCCCGCCGGGGAGGGGCCGCCGCGGGTGCGCGCGATTCCCGGCGAGGGCGAGGACGTCGAGATCTGGATGCTGGGTTCGAGCCTCTTCGGTGCCGAGCTCGCCGCCGCGCTCGGCATCCCCTACGCCTTCGCCTCGCACTTCGCCCCCGGCCTGATGGAGGAGGCGATCGAGGTCTACCGCACCACCTTCCGGCCGTCGGCGCGCTGGCCGAAGCCGCACATGATGCTGGCGCTCAACGTCTTCGCCGCCGACACCAGCCGCGAGGCCGAGCGGATGTTCTCCTCCCTCCAGCAGGCCTTCGTGAACCTTCGCACCGGCCGGCCGGGGAAGCTCCCGCCGCCGGTCGACGATTTCGGCAAGGGGCTCGACGAGCGCATCCTCTTCACCCTCGACCAGGCGCTCGCCTGCACGGTGGTCGGCACGCCGGAGACGGTGACGAAGGGCATCGCCGATTTCCAGAAGCGCCCCGGCGCCGACGAGCTGATGCTCACCGGCCAGATCTTCGACCACGCGGCGCGCCTCCGCTCGTTCGAAATCGCTGCGGAGGCGATCCGGACCGGCTAGTCTTCGGCGATTCTAACCGAGAGGCGTTGCCGGAAGCCGATGAGCCAGCCTGAAGACCGCGAATCGATGGCGTTCGACGTGGTGATCGTCGGGGCAGGGCCGGCCGGGCTCGCCGCCGCGATCCGCCTCAAGCAGCGCGATCCCGACATCTCCGTCGTGGTGCTGGAGAAGGGCTCCGAGGTCGGCGCGCACATCCTCTCCGGCGCGGTCATCGATCCGGTCGGCATCGACAAGCTCCTGCCCGGGTGGCGCGAGATGGGCGCGCCGGTCACCGAGGCGGTCAAGGAGGATCGCTTCCTCTGGCTCGGGCCGGCCGGCGCGCTCCGCCTGCCCAATTTCCTCATGCCGCCGCTCATGTCCAACCACGGCAACTACATCGTCTCGCTGGGCGATCTCTGCCGCTGGCTGGGCGAGCAGGCCGAGGCCCTCGGCGTCGAGGTCTTCCCCGGCTTCGCCGCGGTCGAGACCCTCCATGACGAGCATGGCGCGGTCACCGGCGTCGCCACCGGCGACATGGGCATCGGCAAGGATGGCGCGGCCAAGTCCGGCTTCCAGCGCGGCATGGCGCTCGAGGCGAAGTACACCCTCATCGCCGAGGGGGCGCGGGGCTCGCTCGCCAAGCAGCTGATCGCGAATTTCGGCCTCGCCCGCGAGCCGCAGAAATACGGCATCGGCATCAAGGAGCTGTGGCAGGTCGCCCCCGACAAGCACCGCCCCGGCCTCGTCCAGCACAGCTTCGGCTGGCCGCTCGACAACCGGACGGGCGGCGGCTCGTTCCTCTATCACTACGGCGAGAACCTCGTCGCGGTCGGCTTCGTCGTCCACCTCAACTACCGCAACCCGCATCTCTCGCCGTTCGGCGAGTTCCAGCGCTTCAAGACCCACCCGGCGATCGCGCCGCTGTTCGAGGGCGGCAAGCGCCTTTCCTACGGCGCCCGCGCCATCACCGAGGGTGGCTGGCAGTCGGTGCCGAAGCTGGTGTTCCCGGGCGGGGCGCTGCTCGGCTGCGCCGCCGGCTTCGTCAACGTGCCGCGCATCAAGGGCAGCCACAACGCCATCCTCTCCGGCATGCTCGCCGCCGACCATGTCGCCGATGCGCTGGCCGCCGGACGGGCGAACGACGAGCTCACCGGCTACGAGGAGAGCTGGCGGGACAGCGAGATCGGCCGCGACCTCTACCCGGTGCGCAACGTCAAGCCGCTGTGGTCCAAGCTCGGCACGGCGCTCGGCATCGCCGTCGGCGGCCTCGACATGTGGCTCAACACGCTCGGCCTCCGGCTGTTCACCCTCCGCCACGGCAAGGCGGATTACGAGGCGCTCCAGCCCGCAGCGAAGACCAAGGCGATCGCCTATCCGAAGCCGGACGGCGCACTCACCTACGACCGGCTGTCCTCGGTGTTCCTCGCCGGCACCAGCCACGAGGAGGACCAGCCGCCGCACTTGGAGGTTCGCGACCCGGCGCTCCAGAAGCGCTCCGAGCACGACGTCTTCGGCGGCCCCTCGACGCTCTACTGCCCGGCCGCGGTGTACGAGTGGGTCGATGATGCCGGCGGCCTCCGCTACCAGATCAACGCTGCCAACTGCGTCCACTGCAAGACCTGCGACATCAAGGATCCCAACCAGAACATCAACTGGGTGCC
>JAEVZM010000590.1 GCA_023392225.1 Pseudomonadota bacterium | reverse complement strand
CGACGTCTTCCGAGATGATGAGCAGCGGCTTGGAGGTCTGCACGACAGCTTCCAGAACCGGCAGCATGGCCTGCAGGTTGGAGAGCTTCTTCTCGTGCAGGAGGATGAAGGGATCCTCGAGCTCGGCGACCATCTTCTCGGCGTTGGTGATGAAGTAGGGCGAGAGGTAGCCGCGATCGAACTGCATGCCCTCGACGACTTCGAGCTCGGTCTCGAGGCTCTTGGCCTCCTCGACCGTGATGACGCCCTCGTTGCCGACCTTCTGCATGGCCTCGGCAATCATGTTGCCGATCTCACGCTCGCCGTTGGCGGAGATGGTGCCGACCTGGGCGATCTCCTCGGAGGTCTTGATCTTCTTCGAGCGGCGGGTGAGGTCGGCCAGCGCCTCGGTGGTGGCGAGGTCGATGCCGCGCTTGAGGTCCATCGGGTTCATGCCCGCGGCGACGGCCTTGGCGCCCTCGCGGACGATGTTCTGGGCGAGGACGGTCGCGGTGGTGGTGCCGTCACCGGCGATGTCGTTGGTCTTCGAGGCCACTTCGCGCACCATCTGGGCGCCCATGTTCTCGAACTTGTCGTCGAGCTCGATCTCCTTGGCGACGGTGACGCCGTCCTTGGTGATCCGCGGAGCGCCGAACGCCTTGTCGATCACCACGTTGCGGCCCTTCGGACCGAGAGTGACCTTCACGGCGTTGGCGAGAATGTCGACGCCGCGCAGCATCTTCTCGCGCGCGTCCGTCGAGAAACGTACGTCTTTGGCTGCCATTGTAGCTTTTCCTTATCGATGTCGGATGGGGTGGGGAGAGGCGCGGTTACGCGGCCTTCTTCGAGGACGCCTTGCCCTCGATGACGCCCATCACGTCGGATTCCTTCATGATGAGGAGGTCTTCCCCATCGATCTTGACCTCGGTGCCGGACCACTTGCCGAACAGAATGCGGTCACCCACCTTCACGTCGAGCGGCACGAGCTTGCCGGTCTCGTCGCGGGCGCCAGCGCCGACGGCGACGATCTCGCCTTCCTGCGGCTTCTCCTTGGCGGTGTCCGGGATGATGATGCCGCCAGCGGTCCGGGCTTCGGACTCGACCCGGCGGACGACCACGCGGTCGTGCAACGGACGAAACTTCATTGGTTTCCTTCCTCTTTCACATGCCCCCCGAGAGCTCGGCGGAGCGAAAAACCTGGCTGCTAGCACTCTCAGGAGGTGAGTGCCAGCGAACGCGTCTGCGATTTAGGAAGGGGGGGCAACGCTGTCAAGCGACCTTGATCACACGACGCGCGAAAAAGTTCCCGCACGAGCGAATTCCGGCTCGATGACGGGAGAAAGCGGCGATGTGGAGGCGGAAGGGCCTATTCCGCGACCGTGAAGGGGAGGGTGACGTCCCTGGTCTTGGACGAGTTGAGGTCGCGCAGCGTCACGAGGAGAAGGTAGTCGCCAGCCTTGAGGAAGGGGAGCTTGGTCTCGACCGTCGCCTGGACCTCGTGCATCGGGCGCCCGCCAGACCATTTGAGCCGGGCGAAGTCCTCCGCCTCGCCGAGGATGAGCCCGCCCGGCGTGCGGATCTCGACGTCGACCGCGATCTCGGCGCTGACCGTGTCGCCGGTCGTGGCGAAGCCGTAGCCGACCGGCTCGAAATAGACGCGGAGCGTGTCCCCGTTCCGGAAGGGGCCATCCGGCCGGGGCACGTAGCTGCCATAGCCCGAGACGCTGTCGGCGAAGGCGATGACCCGGAGCTGGAGCGGGGAAGCCTCCCAGAAGGCATCGACCGACTTGTCGAAGGCGGCGAGGGCCGCCTCGGCATAGCCGCGCTCGACCAGAGTCTCGGCAAGCGCCGCCTTGTCGGCGATCTCGCCGGCCAGCGCCGGCACGGGGCCGAGCAAGGCTGCGGCCATCAGGAATGGCGCCGTGTATCTGCCGGCCGAACGTCTCATCTCAATCTGCCCCACCAGTCTCTCTGCCCGGACTTCCGCTCCGGGCCGCTGCCCATGCAGGTTCCGCGCCGCATGATCGGGCTCTCAGCCCTTTCACGCAAGTGCTTGCGATACGTACGGTTTACGCCCGCAGTCGCTCCGACCATTCCTGCCGCTTGCGGTAGATGGTGGAGGGGCTGATCTCGAGAGCGGCCGCGGCTCGCGCGATGCTGCCGCCATAGGCGGAGAGCGCGGCCTCGATGATGCGCCGCTCCTGGTCGCGGAACGGGGCGATGGCGGCCGTGGCGGCGGCCCGCGGCAGGCCGTCCTCGACCGGTAGCGGATGGCGGATCGCGGCGGGCAGCATCGCCGCGGTCACCGCGCCGCCATCGTGCAGCACCACGACCTGGCGGATGGCGTTCTCGAGCTGGCGCACATTGCCCGCCCAGTCATGGTCGAGGAGGCAGGCGACGGCGCTCTCGTCGAAGCCGGTGAAATGGCGGTTCTCCTCGGCGGCATAGCGGGCGAGGAAGGCCTCGGCGAGCGGCATGATGTCGGCGCGACGCTCGCGGAGCGGGGCGAGCCGGATCGGCAGCACGTGCAGCCGGTAGAACAGGTCGGCCCGGAAGCGCCCCGCCGCGACCTCGGCCTCGGGGTCGCGATTGGTGGCCGAGACGAGCCGGACATTGACGCGGCGGAGCGCGCCGTCTCCGACCCGGCGGATGGTGCCGGTCTGGACGAAGCGGAGGAGCTTGGCCTGAAGGGCAAGGTCCATCTCGGCGATCTCGTCGAGGAAGAGGGTACCGCCGTCGGCGAGCTCGGCGGCGCCGGGCCGGTCCTCGGTGGCGCCGGTGAAGGCGCCGCGCATGTGGCCGAAGATCTCGCTCTCCATCAGCTCCTTGGGGATGGCGCTGCAATTGAGGGCGACGAACGGCCGGCCCGCCGGACCGGAATGGGCGTGGATGGCTTCCGCGCAGAGCTCCTTGCCGGTGCCGCTCTCGCCGGTGACGAAGACCGGGGCGCGCGACGGCGCCATCCGCTCGATCTGGGCGTAGACCGCCTGCATCGCCGGCGAGCGGCCGATGAAGCCGGCGAAGTCCGCCGC
>JAEVZM010000571.1 GCA_023392225.1 Pseudomonadota bacterium | reverse complement strand
GACCCGCGCCCTGAGCGCGGGGCCCGCCGCGATCTCTCCCGCGGCGTCGGCGAGCGGCTGGAGATGCCGCTCCCACGCCGCCACCGCACGACGGAACGCCGCATCGTCTTCGAGCCGCCGTTCGGCGGCACGACGCTCGTCGGCTGCGAGCGTGCCAAGCACGTACTCGCCGGCGAGAGCGTCGATATCTTCTTCAGGCGTCGCCACCGAGGCACTCCTTCAAGGCGAGCAGGCTGCGCCTCAGCACGGTCTTCACCGTCGCCACCGGCCGGTCGAACCGCCGCGCCAGCTCGTCGCGGCTCCAGCCATGGCAGTAGGCGAGCAGCACCATGCCGCGGCGGTCTTCCGGCAACTGGTCGAGACAGGAGCGCAGCTGCGATCCCGTCGCCTCAGGCTCCTGCGACGCGCTCGGATCGGGAATCCGCTCCGCCGCCGCATCGTCGATCGTCTCGCCGGCTGCCGAGACGCGCTCCGCACCGCGGCGAACGATGTCGATCGCCGCGTGGCGGGCAATGGTCGTCATCCAGGCGATCGGCGAGGCGATCTCGGAATCGAAATCACCGGCGTGACGCCAGATGCGCAGATAGGCCTCCTGCACGGCGTCCTCCGCAGCTGCATCCTGCCGCAAGATACGGCGAACGCTGGCGTTGAGTTTCGCCGAGGTCCGATCGAAGAGTGCCGCAAACGCCCTGCGGTCGCCCGCCGCCACCGCGGCAAGCATCGAGACGAGATCCTCCTGGCTGCGATCGCCGTTCACTGCGCCCCTTCCGCCCCGTCAGCCCGAACCCCGGCTGCCATCCCGTCGTCCCCGACCCTCGTCATTTGTCGCGAGGATGGCGCCACCGTCAAGGTCGGGTGACATCGGCCCCGCCGCGAAACGATGACCCGACGGCCTGCGGATCGACTACCCTCGCGCCTGGGAGAAGCAGCTTCGGAAGGAACGCCGCGATGACCGCAACCTGGCAATTCTGGGCGATTCTGTCGGCCATCTTCGCCGCGCTGACGGCGATCCTGGCCAAGATCGGGGTCGGCGCCGTCAATCCCGACCTCGCAACGCTGATCCGCACGGGCGTCGTGCTGGTCCTGCTCGCCGGCATCGTCGCGGCGACCGGCCAGTGGCAGCCACCGGCGAGCATCGGCGGCCGCACGTATCTCTTCCTGGCGCTGTCCGGGCTGGCCACCGGCGCCTCGTGGCTGTGCTACTTCAGGGCCCTCAAGGTCGGCGATGCAGCACGGGTCGCACCGATCGACAAGCTGAGCGTGGTGTTCGTCGCGGTCCTCGGCGTGCTGTTCCTCGGCGAGCGCCTGAGCGGCACCAACTGGATCGGGGTCTCGTTGATCGCAGCGGGCGCGATCCTCGTCGCCCGCTGACGCAGCCGCCGCAGTCCGGCATGTCAGGGGAGGGTTGACGGCGTGCCAATGCCAGGGCGGATCACGTCCAGGTCGTCGGGTCGAGGAAATCCTTGCTCTCGGGCAGGGTCTGCCCGCCATCGACGACGATCGTCGTGCCGGTGATGTAGGCGGCATCGTCGGAAGCGAGGAAGGAGACGGCGCCCGCAATGTCGTCGGGCGTGCCGAGCCGCGCCATGGGGATCGACTTCTCCATGCTCGTGATGAACTCGGGCGAGCGGTCCGCCACGATACCCTCGGTCAAGATGTTGCCCGGCTCGACGCCGTTGGCCGTGATCCCGAAGGCCGCGAGCTCCAGCGCGGCGACCTTGATGAAGCCGTTGATGCCGGCCTTGGAGGCGGCATAGGAGCAGAGCCCGTGGCTGACGACCCGCGGCCCGGTGATCGAGGAGGTGTAGACCAGCCGACCGTAGCGCTGCTTCTTCATGATCGGCACGCAGGCGCGGGTGGCGAGGAACGTGCCGCGGAGGTTGATCGACTGCACCAGGTCCCACTGCGCGAGGCTGGTCTCCTCGATCAGCGAAGTCGGGTAGATGCCGGCATTCTGGGCGAGGATGTCGACGCGGCCGAACCGCTCCGCCGTGTACGCCACAAGCCGCTCGACATCCTCCTCGAGGGCGACGTCGGTCCTGACGAAGCGATCGTCGGCGAGCCCGAGCTCACGGACCGTTTGAAGCCCTTTCTCCGCGTCGCGATCGGCAACCACCAGCGTCGCCCCATCGGCGACCAGACGCCGCGCGATCCCCTTGCCGATACCGACCGCCGCACCAATCAGGATCGCCACCCGTCCGTCCAGCTTCTGCATCTGTCACTTTCATCCTTCAGTTACGCAATCGATTACGCGATGTACCGGCCGGATGCCGGAGCGGCTCGGCCCTCAGCCGGCGCGACGGCGCGACCGGCTACCGGGCGCCCCGGTGCTGGCGCGCACGACGAGGTCGCAATTGAGGAGAACCCGCTGCGCCGACCCGGCATGGGCGCCGCCCATGGCCGCCAGCAGCCGGTCGGCCGCCACCTGCCCCATCTCGAACGCGGGATTGCTGACCGCCGTCAATGGCGGGTTGAACACCGAATACCAGGCCTGGTCGTCGAATCCGATCAGCGACAGCTCCTCCGGCACACGGAGCTTGGTCCGCCCGAGGGCCGTCAGGACGCCGAGGGTCATCATGTTGTTCGACACGAACAGGGCCGTCGGCAACGGATCGAGCTCGAGCAGCTTCTCGAGCGCGTGCTCGCCGCCGCTCGCGGTGAGGTCGGCCCGCAGCACCAGCCGCTCGTCGAAACGAACACCCGCCTCCTCGATCGATTCGCGGTATCCCTCTAGGCGCTCGCGATCGAACACCGCCTCGCATGGACCGGTGACGATCGCGATCCGCCGGTGGCCGAGTGCCAGGAGGTGCGCCACGGCATTCCTGGCGGCTTGGCGGTTGTCGATCGTGACACAATCGAAGCCGGCTCCGGGAAGGTCGGAATCGACCAGAACCACCTTGATGCCGCTCATCGCCGCGGCCACGAGATGGGCTCCGGTCGAGCCGGAGGGCGCCGCGATCAGGCCGTCGATGCGGCGCTCGGCGAGCACCTTGACCAACGCGCGCTCGGTCGCCAGCGAATTGTTCGAGTTGCCGAAGACGACGCTGTATCCGGTCTCGAAGAGGCGCTGCTCGATGCCGCTCGCCACGGCCCCGAAGAACGGGTTGGACACGTCGGCAAGAATCAGGCCGACGGTGAAGCTCTGCTGCGAGCGGAGGCTGGCCGCGACCGAGTTCAACACGTAGCCGATCTCCTCGGCGCGATCCCTCACCCGCTGGGCGGTCTCGGGCGTGCAGCTGTCCTCGATGCCGGCGAGCACGCGCGACACGGTCGCCTTGGAGACACCCGCCGCCCGCGCGATGTCGTCCATGGTCGGGCGGCGGCCTCGAACCGCCCCCCGGCCCGCCGCGCCCCTCGACCTGCTCCGGCCGTTGTGGATCTCTTCCGCGCCCGACATGTATCGACAGAGCGCTGCGCGCTCATTCCCCTTTTGCCGCCTTCGCTCGCGAGCGACGCCCGGCCTGCATCTAGGCCAGTGCGTCGCGCATCTTGTAGTACATGAGGGAAGGCGCAAGGAACCACGGAGCGCCGTAGTAGAGCGGCCGGGTCTCAAAACCGAGGTCGTCCAGCTCGGAGCGCCCTTCCGGCTTGCCGAGGATCTTCATCGCCAGCTTCCAGCCGTAGTAGGTCGCCCGCGGCACGCCATTCCCGCAATAGCCCATGGAGTGCGAGAGGCCGTCGCTGACGCCGAGATGCGGAAGGTGGTCGAAGGTGAACGCGACGAAGCCCATCCAGCTGTGCGTGACCCGGATCCCGGCGAGCTCCGGGAAGGTCCGCACCATGGCCTCGTGCAGCCGCGGGGCACAGACGCCGGTATTGACCTCCTGCAGCGCCACCCGACCACCGAACAGGATGCGGCGGCCGTCCGGCGACGGCCGATAGTAGAGCACCACCTTGCGCGTCTCGTTCAGCATCCGGCCCTTCGGCGAGAGCCTCGACATCAGCGCCGGGTCGATCTCCTCGGTGGCGATGATGTAGCTGCCGATGGGGATGATCCGCCGCCGGTACCAGGGCGTCGCCTGTCCGGTATAGCCATTGGTGGCGATCACCACATCCTTGGCCCGGATCGTCCGTCCCGCGACGCGGACGTTGAACATCCCGGCATCGCGTTCGACACCCTTGACGTCCTGCCCGACATAGACGCGGGCGCCGGCGCTGCGAACCCGCTCGGCGAGCCCCTTGTGGTAGAGCATCGGATCGAGGGAGCCGCCACCGGGAAAGAGCACCGCGCCGTGAAAGGCATCGGACCCCACCTCGCGATGCTGGTCGGCGCGGCTGATCACCTCGGCCTCGATGCCGAACTCCTTCGCCTCGACCTCGGCGGCACGGGCCGTCGCGTCATAGAGGCGCGGGCTGTGCACGCAGAGCAGGTGGCCGCTGTTCCTGAACGAGCAGTCGATCGACTCGCCCTGGATGAAGTCGACGAGATGCCGGTACGCCTCGTTGCCCTCATGCTTCAGCCGCCGCGCCTTGTCCGCGCCGTAGCGCTTCGCCAGCGTGCCGTAGCCGGGGCTGAAGCGCTCGCCGACCTGGCCGCCATTGCGGGTGCTGCAGCCGAAGCCGAGCCGCGACTCCTTCTCGAGGACCACGACATCCCGCCCAGCGCGGGCCAGGGCCAGGGCGGCGCTCATGCCGGTGAAGCCGCTGCCGATGACGACGACGTCGGCCGCATCCGGCGGAGTCTGTCCGTCGGTCGCGGCGGCCTCGACACCCTCCCACCAGTAGGGCGTCAGCTTCGCGTCGTCGCGTAGCACCTTGTTCGGTGCGGTCATGGTCGTTGCCTCTGCATCGATGCGCTCAAAGGGTCAGCCCCGCTCCCGACGCATGGCGTTTCGCTCGACCGCGACGAACACGACGACGGCGACCAGGGAGATCATGATCAGGAGGGTGGAGATCGCCGCGATGGTCGGGTCGATGTGCTCGCGGAGCGACACGAACATCTGGCGGGTGAGGACGATGTTGTCGCCGCCGGCGACGAGGAGGCCGATCACCACCTCGTCGAGCGAGCTGACGAAGGCGAACAGCGCGCCGGCGAACAGCGAGATCTTCATCTGCGGCAGGACGACGTCGAAGATCGCCCGGAGCTTCCCCGCGCCAAGGCTGCGCGCGGCGAACTCGAGGTGGTCATCGACCCGGGCGAGGCCGGCGAGGCAGACCGTGACGACGAACGGGATCGCGAGCGCGACATGGGCAAGGACGATCCCTAGGAAGGTGTCGACCAGCCTTAGCCGGATGTAGAGGAAGAAGACGCCGATCGAGAGGAGGATGACCGGCATGAGCTGCGGCGAGAGGAGCCACAGGAACAGGACGTTCCGCCGCCAGCCGGCGCTCCGCTTGATCCGGTAGGCGGCAAGGAACCCGGCTGGCGTCGCCACCAGCACGGTGGTCGCGGCGATCATCAGCGAGTTCCTCGCCGAGTGCGTCCACTCGTAGCTCGAGAAGAACTCCCGGTACCAGCGCAGCGACCAGTTGGTCGGAGGGAACTCCAGGTAGTTCGCGTCCGAGAAGCTCATCGGGATGACGATGACCACCGGCAGGAGCAGGAAGGCGATCACCAGCCACGCCAGGACCGTCAGCAATGTCCGGGTCGCCATCGCCCTCATGTCCGCAGGCTTCTCGGCATGAGCAGCCGGACCGCGAGGAAGCAGAGCGTGACGAGAACGATCAGGACGACGCCGAGCGAGCTCGTCGCCCCCCACTCCCCATAGAGCGTGATGTTCTGCTGGATGCGCATCGGGATCGTCGTCACGTTGCCGCCGCC
This sequence comes from Pseudomonadota bacterium, assembly GCA_023392225.1. Lineage (GTDB taxonomy): Bacteria > Pseudomonadota > Alphaproteobacteria > Rhizobiales > Kaistiaceae > Bauldia. The sequence goes on along the minus strand of JAEVZM010000571.1, from coordinate 7,415 downwards.
GAGGAACTGCGGGGTGACGTAGAAGCCCAGGCAGAGGACGAAGCACAGGAGAGCGCCCGTGACGATGCCCGGGGCGGCGAGCGGCAGGAAGACGCCCCAGAAGGCGCGGCTCCGGCTCGCGCCGAGGCTCCGCGCGGCATTGACGAGATCGGGATCGATCTGGCGCATCGCTGAGAAGAGCGGGAAGATGAAGAATGGCAGCATCACGTGCGCCATGCCGATCGTGGTGCCGGTAAAGCTGTTGGCGAGCCGCAGCGGGCGCTCGATGATGCCGATGTCGAGCAGCCAGGTATTGATCAGCCCCTTGCGCTGGAGGAGCACCATCCAGGCATAGGTGCGCACCAGCAGTGCCGTCCAGAACGGGATCGCCACCAGCGCCAGCATGATCAGCATCATCATCGGCTTCTGGCGCGAGATGACGTAGGTCGTCGGCACGCCGAGCACGATTGCGATGCCGGTGACCAGGAGGCTCAGGTAGATCGTGTCGGCGATGACCCGCCAGTAGCTGGGGTTCTCGATCATGCGCTGGTAGTGGACCAGCGACAGCCCGCCCTCCGACCAGAACGACAGGGCCGCCAGCCAAAAGAACGGCAGCACGATCAGCGCCGTGACCAGAAGCGCTGGCAGCGACAGTGTGAAGTCGGAGAGGAGAGCGGTGCGAAGCCGGTTGCTCATGCCGTCTCATCCTCGACGATCACCGCATCGTCCTCGTGGACGGCGAGCCTGACCTTCTCCCTCGGCTCCGGGATCACCGCCAGGGCCGCCCGGCGCGTGCCACGCTGCACGCGGATCACGTCGCCGCCCGGCAAGCGCGCGAAGACGATGAGGAGATCGCCCTGGAAGAGCACGTCCTCCACCACCGCGTCGGTATAGAAGAAGCCCGGCTCGCGCGCGCCTTCGGGCACGATCTCGAGCTTCTCCGGCCGCAGCACGAGGAGCGGGTGGCGCTTCGAATCGAGGTGCTCGCCGCGAAACGCCTCCGTCGCGCAGACTTCGACCGGGGCCTTGTGCGCGCCGTAGAGCGGCAGGAAGTTGGAGTTGCCGATGAAGTCGGCGACGAAGCGCGAGTTCGGGCTGTCGTAGATCTCCCGCGGGCCGCCTTCCTGGACGATCCGGCCCTTGATCATGACCACGACCCGGTCGGCCAGCGTCAGGGCCTCCTTCTGGTCGTGGGTGACATAGACGATCGTCCCGCCGAGCCGCTGGTGCAGGTGCTTGAGCTCGATCTGCATCTCCTCGCGGAGCTTCTTGTCGAGCGCGGACAGCGGCTCGTCCATGAGGATGATCTTGGGCTCGAAGACGATGGCGCGGGCGACGGCGACGCGCTGGCGCTGGCCGCCCGACAGCTCGTTGATGCGCCGCTCGCCGAAGCCGCCCATCTGGACGGCATCGAGCGCGCGCTGGACCTGCTCGCGGCGCGCTGCCTTGGCCACCCGCCTGAGCTTGAGCGGATACTCGACGTTCCCGGCCACTGTCAGGTGGGGGAAGAGCGCGTAGTTCTGGAAGACCACCCCGATGTCGCGCTTGTTGGGCTCGAGCCCAAGGATCTCCTGCGAGTCGATCCGGATCGATCCTCCATCCGGCTTGCTGAAGCCGGCGAGACTCATCAGCAGCGTGGTCTTGCCCGAGCCCGAAGGCCCGAGCAAGGTCACGAACTGTCCGGGCAGGATGTCCAGCGACACGTCATCGAGCGCTGCGCTCGATCCATAATACTTGGATAGCCCACGGATCTGGATGGACGACGCCATGACGGTTGCTGCTGCCCTTCGAGACGCTGTGCCGACTACTGCTGCTTGAAGTTCTGCCAGCGCTCCATCATCTCGGCGCCGTGCTCGCCCCACCAGGCGACATCGAGCACGACCTGCTTGGCCGCGTTCCCGGGCGAGGAATTGACCTCGGCCTTCTGCTCCTCGGTCAGCACGCCGGGGACGTCGAACGCCTTGGCGTTGATCGGGCCATAGGCGATGTGCAGCGGCAGGAGCGCCTGCTGTTCCGGCGCCACGAAGTAGCCCAGCGCCTCCATGGCGAGATCCTTGTTGGGCGCGCCCTTCGGGATCACGAAGCAGTCGGCCATCAGGATGCCCTGGTCATAGTTGTAGGCGCCGGCCGCGCCGTCCTTGATCGCCGCATCCGCACGGCCGTTCCACATCTGGATCAGGTCGGCCTCGCCGTCCTTGAGCAGCTGCGCGGACTGCGCACCCGAGGCCCACCAGACGGTGATGTCGGGCTTGAGCTCCTCGAGCTTCCGGAAGGCGCGATCGACGTCCAGCGGGTAGAGGTCTTCCGGCGCGACGCCGTCGGCGAGCAGAGCCGCCTCGAGATTGCCGCGCGGGTGATCGTAGATCGCGCGGTCGCCGGGGAACTTGTCGGTGTCGTAGAAGTCGGCCCAGCCCTCCGGGACCTTGCCGTCCGCACCGACCGTGTCGGTGTTCCAGGCGATCACGGTCGAATAGTAGAGGTTCGCGGTCCAGTCCGGCCCGACGAGGCGGGGATCGATGCCATCCTCCTTGACGATCGACTTGTCGAGCGGCTCGAAAAGCCCCTCCTTGCTGCCGATCGCGCACTCCTCCGCAGAGGTATTGGCGATGTCCCAGCTCGGCGAGCCGCTCTGAACCTGGACCCGGATCTCGGGCAGCCCGTTGGTCGAGGCCTCGAGGATCGTGATCCCCATCTTCTCCGCCGTGGGCGTGAAGAAGGCGGCGCGCTGGGCGTCCTGATAGACGCCGCCGCCGGACGCGACGGTGATCTCGGCGGCATGGGCGGCGGCGACCGTGGCGACGCCTGAAGTCAAGGCCAGCAGAATACGACAGGAATTCATGGATCTTACCTTTCGCTTCTTGTTGTTGCGCGCTGCGCAATGTCGCCGCTTCACCAAGACCTATCCCAGTCATGGCGCCGACTATTCCCGCAAGGTGAGTTTATGTCTCCCCCGCAAGACCTCCAGTTAACCGATTACGTTAAACACATGACTGTCCCTGTCAAGGGATGTTCGGACAACAATGGCCTTTTCATTCAAATTGCACGGCGCTGAGCGGACCGATGCTGGATGAATGCTTATGGCGGGACGCGGGCACGCGGGTCCGCCCTCGATGAGAAGGACGCTGGCACCCGGATCCTCGCTGCGGCGCCCGCCAAGTGGGACGCCTGCCGAGCTAGGCCCGACGATCACGAAGTCGAAGCTACGCGCAGTACCCATCAGCGCTCCCCTGAAGATCAGGCTAGTGGACGCGCACCGGTTACGCAATCGATTACGTAATCCATCGTTTCTCGATCGTTTTACTAGATGATACCGCCGAGCCGCGGTCGGGTGGCGCAGAGAGTGCGCATCAGAAGCATCGCCCGATCCCCGCTAGCCCGGGATGAGCCGTGGCGCATGGTTGGTCGGCGCGGGCAAGCCGACGGGAGAGAAGCAGCCTCTCCTTTCGCGTGCCGGAAACGCGGAGCCAGCCGACCGACCACGCTGAAAGGCCACGACTCCGCGGCGGTGAGACTCATCCCCCGGTGCGCCGGAGACGGATCCGCCAGCATCGGCCCGAGACGACCCCGGGACGTATTCAGGCGGTGGACGAGCCACGAGTCCGGCGGAGCCGGTTTCCTAAGTACCTGATAATCGGGAAGAAAATGGTGGGCGGTACTGGGATTGAACCAGTGACCCCTACGATGTCAACGTAGTGCTCTCCCGCTGAGCTAACCGCCCACGACGGCGAGAAGCAAAGCGCTTCCCGCGGGAACAGGCGCCATATAGCAGCGCCTTGGGCTGCTGTTCAAGCCTCGAGGACGATCATGCCGCCAGCAACTTTTCGACCTGGTCGACGAGGTCCTTGAGGTGGAACGGCTTGGACAGCACCTTGGCCTGCGGCGGCGCGTTGGAATCGGGGTTGAGGGCAACCGCGGCGAAGCCGGTTATGAACATCACCTTGAGGTCCGGATCGAGCTCGGTGGCGCGGCGGGCGAGTTCGATCCCGTCCATCTCTGGCATCACGATGTCGGTCAGGAGCAGGGTGAACGGCTCCTCACGGATGCGCTCGTAGGCGGACAGGCCATTGTCGAAGGCGATCACGTCATAGCCGGCGTTCTGCAGCGCCCGCGACAGGAAGCGACGCATGTCGCTGTCGTCTTCGGCGAGGATGATTCTCGACATGATGGAAGTTCCCGAGATGCCCCATTGCGCCGTCGCAGGCGGCGCCCATCGGCCCGCGCGCCGGCATGGTCCCGACTAAGCCGCGATCATCGTAAAGATCGCATGAATGGGCGGCGCCAGCGATCGATTCGTCCGGTTGCCGCCACCGCCCTATACTGTCAAAATCCAGCCGCGAGAGACGGGTCCGACGACACCATATGCAGACACCGAATGCCCCCGCCGGCGGTCCGGACTTCGAGATCGCCGCACCCGAGCGGCAACGCCTGCCTCTGGTGTTCAATTCCCCGCACAGTGGGCGCAGCTATCCCACCGACTTCCTCGCCGCATCGCGGCTGAGCCCGCGCGCCATCCGGCGCTCGGAGGATTCCTTCGTCGACGAGCTGTTCGCGCCGGTGGTCGAGCGCGGCGCCCCGCTCCTCAAGGCGAATTTTCCACGGGCCTGGCTCGACGTGAACCGCGAGCCCTACGAGCTTGACCCCAACATGTTCGCCGGCCGGCTGCCGACCTATGCCAATGTCCGGTCGGTGCGCGTCGCCGGTGGCCTCGGCACCATCGCCCGGGTGGTCTCGGAAACCGAGGAGATCTATGCCGGGCCGCTCGCGGTCGAGGAAGCGCTCTCCCGCATCGACCGCGTCTACAAGCCCTACCACGCCGCTCTCGGCCAGCTGCTGTCGCGGACCCGCGCCGGCTTCGGCATCGCCGTGCTGATCGACTGCCACTCGATGCCGTCCGCGGTGCGTGGACTGAACGGCCGGGCGCGCCCCGACGTGGTGATCGGCGACCGCTACGGGTCGAGCTGCGCCCCGGCCTTCACCGACCTCGTCTGCGATCTCTTCGCCAACCAGGGCTATTCGGTGTGCCGCAACAAGCCCTATGCCGGCGGCTACATCACCGAGCACTATGGCCGGCCGGCCCACGACTTCCATGCGCTGCAGATCGAGGTCAATCGCGGGCTCTATCTGGACGAACAGACGCTCGAGAAGCACGCCGGCTTCAACCGGCTCCGTGACGACCTCGCCGCGTTCGTCGATGGTCTCGCCGCCGCCTTCGACGACGGCTTCCTCGGGGAGCGGGACGCAGCGGAATGAGGGCGAGAACGCGCGACCGGGCCGCATGAGCAGGCCCAGAAAAGAAAAGGGGCCGCTCGTTACCGAGGCGGCCCAAGTCTAGGGAGGAAACGCCCAAGGAGGGCAGTGCGATATCGCTACCGCACCGCAACAAAATGAGCGCGACGCCCCGACAAATCAAGTGCGTTGACATATTTTTTTGCGGTGCAAGATGTCGCAGCTTGGGAATGGCGCTACGCAGCATCGCGCGCCTTCCTCAAAACTTATAAGATACAAAGACTTAGACGGCGTGTTGCCTCTTAGCCACAGGCCGGCTTAAACCGGTTCAACCCACCTTGGAGCCCACCCAAAATGGCCCCTTCGGACGATACGTCCCTGGCAAAATTCCTCGATGTGCTGGCTGACGCTGCCGCGAAAGCGATCATGCCTCATTTCCGGGCAAGCATCGCCGTCACCAACAAGGCGCCCGCCCATTTCGACCCGGTGACGGTGGCCGACCGCGAGGCCGAGGCGGCGATGCGACAGCTGATCGCCGCGCACTATCCCGACCACGGCATCGTCGGCGAGGAGTATGGGGCCGAGCGGGCCGATGCCCGCCATGTCTGGGTCCTCGACCCGATCGATGGCACCCGCTCCTTCATCACCGGGCTGCCGGTCTGGGGCACGCTGATCGGCCTGCTCGAGGAGGGCCGCCCCTGCCTCGGCATGATGGTCCAGCCCTTCACCGGCGAGCGCTTCGCCGGCGACGGCCAACGCGCCTGGTATACGGGCCCGGGCGGGCCGCGGCCGATGCGGACGCGGGGCGCCGGCTCGCTGGCCGAGGCGATCATGTTCACCACCAGCCCCTATCTGTTCTCGCCCGAGGAAGGCGAGCGCTACCGCGCCGTCGAGCGGTCGGTGCGCATGACCCGCTACGGGCAGGACTGCTACGGCTATGCCATGGTCGCCTCCGGCAATGCCGACATCGTCGTCGAGGCCGGGCTGCAGAGCTACGACATCGTCGCGTTGATCCCGGTGGTCGAAGGCGCGGGCGGCCGGGTGACATCGTGGGATGGCGGCCCGGCGGCCGGCGGAGGCCGGATCTGCGCCACGGGTGACGCCCGAATCCACGCCGAGGTGCTGGCGCTGCTGGCCGGCTGAGCCTTCAGGAGCCGGGAACGAAGGCGTCGAAGGCGGCCCAGTACTGCTCGCGCATCCGGTTCCGCTCCATCAACACCTCATGCCGCGCGCCGGGCACCAGGACGAAGGATGCCGTGCGCAGCTCTCCGGCGAGACGCTCAACCGCCGGGACCGAGACCACCGGGTCGAGCGAGCCGGCGACCAACAGGATCGGCGTGGTGATTCGGGTCGGGAAGGCCTCGTCGCCGGCCTCGGCCATCGCCCGCGTCGCGGCGTAGAGCCAGCCATAGGTCGGCAGGCCCACCGTCACCGACGGTACCGCGATCGCGATCTGGCGGCTGCGCTCGAAGCGGACGGGATCACTGGTCAGCGGATTGCCGTCGAACTTCATGTGCTCGATCGTCCCAGCATAACGCCCGGGCACCTCCAGCTCGCCGAGGCCGATGGCGGTAGCGAAGGCCGAGACTCCGGATACGAATCTCTGGCTCGGCCAGCGGGGACCGAGGCCGAGCAGCAGGCCGTCGAGCACCATGCGGGCGAACCGCACCCGGCCGTCATGGGCGGCACGCAAGCAGATCAGGCCCCCGGTCGAGTGGGCGAGCGCGAAGTGGGGCGGCGGACAGTCGGGCAGCACGACCTGCTGCATGAAGGCGTCGAGGTCGCGATCGTATTCGGCGAAGCTGTCGACGTGGCCCTTCCGCGGGTTCTTGAGGCGTCGCTCCGAGCCGCCCTGGCCGCGCCAGTCGAGGCTCGCCACTGCGAAGCCGCGGCGCCGCAGGTCGGTGATCGTCTCGAAATAGCGCTCGATCGATTCCGCCCGGCCCTGAAAGACACAGACCGTGCCGAGAGTCCGGCGCACCGTCGGCCGCCAGGTAGCGGTCCGCAGCCGCACGCCGTCGCTGGCCACGACCTCCCCGACCACGGCGCCATCCGGCACGGGATTCGATTCGGTTGCGAAGAGGTCCACCGTGTTGTCCCTGGCGGGCTGCCGCCACACCAACCCTGCCAGCGCGCCGAAAAGGCATCCCCGTCATCAGGTTTATGCGAACCGGGCAGACGGCTCAAGGTGGGCCCGCAAAGCAAGCCGG
>JAEVZM010000310.1 GCA_023392225.1 Pseudomonadota bacterium | reverse complement strand
GAGGAATCCCGGGCCGACCGTCTCGACGCGCTGTTCGCGACCCTTCGCGACGAAACCGATCCCGATGCCGCCGGCGAGGTCGAGAACGCGATTCTCGACACCTGGCTCGATTCCGAGAGCGATACCGTCGACCTCCTGATGGACTGGACCCTCCAGGCGATGGCGCGGAAGCAGTATCCGCGGGCGCTCGACTTCCTCGACCGCATCATCATCATGAAGCCGGACTACGTCGAGGGCTGGAACAAGCGCGCGACGGTCTATTTCCTGATGGACGACTACGGCAAGTCGATCGCCGATATCGGCCGGGTGCTCGAGCTGGAGCCCCGCCATTTCGGCGCGCTCAGCGGGCTCGGCATCATCCTCCGGGCGCTGGGCGAGGATGAGCAGGCCAAGGCGGCGTTCCGCCAGGCCCTGGCGCTCGATCCCCATCTCGAGAACGTGCAGGAAGAGCTGGACTCGCTCGAGGCCGAGACTGCCGGCGAAGAGACCTGATCCGGCGTGAGCCCGGTGCCGGCGGCTATTCGCCGTCGACGAAGGCGACCCGCAGCATGTTGGTGACGCCAGTCTTGCCGAGCGGCGTGCCCGCAGTGACGATGATCCGCTCGCCGGGCTTGGCGAATTGCTCCCGGACCGCCAGGTGGCAGGCACGGTCGATCATGTGCTCGAGAGTGTCCGGCTCCGGCCCGGCGACGCAGTGCAGCCCCCACACCAGTGAGAGACGCCGCGCGGTGCCGAGGACCGGCGACAGCGCCAGGATCGGCGTCATCGGCCGCTCGCGGGCGGCCCGCATGGCCGTGCCCCCCGACGACGTGTAGCAGCAGATCCCCGCCAGGTTCAGCGTCTCGGCGATCTGCCGTGCCGCTGCCGAGATCGCGTCGGCGCCCGTCGCCTCCGGCTCGGTGCGCTGGGCGTGCATGATGTTCTTGTAGTTCGGGTCCCGCTCCACCTCGGTGGCGATGCGGTCCATGGTCGCGACCGATTCCACCGGGAAGTTGCCCGAGGCGGATTCGGCCGAGAGCATGATCGCGTCGGCGCCCTCGAAGACCGCGGTCGCCACGTCCGAGACCTCGGCGCGGGTCGGCACCGCCGCCTGGATCATCGATTCGAGCATCTGGGTTGCCACCACCACCGGCTTGCCGGCGCGGCGCGCGGCGCGGGTGATGCGCTTCTGGATGCCGGGCACCTGTTCGAGCGGCATCTCGACGCCGAGATCGCCGCGGGCGACCATCAGGGCGTCGGCCTGCTCGATGATCGAGTCGAGACGCTCGACTGCCTGCGGCTTCTCGATCTTGGCCATCACCGCGGCGCGGCCGCGGGCGATCTTCTTGACCTCGGCGAGATCCTCGGCGCGCTGCACGAAAGACAGCGCGATCCAGTCGGCGCCGGCGTGGAGCGCGGCCTCGAGATCGGAGCGGTCCTTCGCGGTCATCGCGCCGAAATCGATGGTGGAATCGGGAACGCTGACACCCTTCCGGTCAGAAAGCCGGCTGCCCGCCTCGACCACCGTGACCGCCCTGGTCGGCGTCGCCTCGGTGACGCGGAGCCGCACCTTGCCGTCGTCGAGCAGCAGCCGGTGTCCCGCCTCAAGGGCCGCCAGCACTTCCGGATGGGGCAGCTCGACGCGCTCCTGGGTGCCGGGCGCCGGATCGGTGTCGAGCACGAACACGTCGCCCGGCGCGATGTCGATGGCGCCGTCGGCGAAGGCGCCGAGACGAAGCTTCGGGCCCTGCAGGTCGGCGAGGATGCCGATCGGCCGGCCGACGTCCTCCTCCACCGCGCGGATCGTGGCGACCAGCGTCCTGAGGCGGGGGTGGTCGGTATGGCTCATGTTGATGCGGAAGATGTCCGCACCGGCCTCGAACAGCTGCTTGATGATCGCCTTTTCCGAGGATGCCGGTCCGAGGGTGGCGAGAACCTTGACCTTTCGCGTGCGCGTCATTGGCCGCCCGTCCCGGTTTCACCGGGCTCGGTCAGCTGCACCGTCCAGCTTGGCTGCTCGCGCGTGTCTACCTCGAAGAATCCGCTGCGGTCGAAGCCGCGCGCAACGCAATCCTCGATCCCATGGATCGTGAACATCTTATCTCGTGTACAGAGCATTGCCTTCCCGCCCCACGCGCCGCCCTGATCGTAGTCCAGCGCGTAGATGTAGTAGTAGCGCGAGATGAGCGGGCCGGCCATCAGAGTCTCGCAGCTTTGCGCAGAGATGTTCCACCAGCCCTCGGTCGTCCAGCGCCGGCCTTCCTTGTAGCCGATCGCGACGCCGACCCGGCTCGTCGTCTTGTTGCACAGCCGCAGGCCACCGGTATTGCCCTCGCCGGTCAGCGAGCCGGTGACGCCCGCCGGCGTGGCCCCGGCCTCGAGCAGGCGCACCTCAGCCGACCCCTGATTCTGGTTGATCAGCAGAAAGGCCCCTCCGGCGAGGGCGGCAAGCACGACAATGCTCGCGGCGACCACCGCCTTGCGGTACCAGGATGTGGTTATGCGCGACGGCATCGGGTCGTGAATCTAACCGTCTCGTCCTGTTCTCAGAGTGCCGCACTTATCGCGCGGCACGTTTCATCCTGTCAACGATCGTGCTTTGCATTTTCATGATCTCTCGCCCTCCCGGATTCTGGTGGTGCGCCCCTGATTCGAGCCGCGACTCAAACCGGCGAACACGGCGGCATCATGACCCTTGCCGCGGGCTCCGTCTGTGACGCCGGGCACGGGTGGTGGCAGGAGCAACCGAGCGGCTCTATCATCGCCGGCAATGGATACGACGCCCGCCCCCGCCGAGGATGACATTCCGCCTTTTGCCGTTGTCGCGGGCGACCCAGCGAGCGGCCTTGTCCTTACCTGCGATCATGCCGAGAACCGTTTGCCCGGGCGCTACGGCACCCTGGGGCTGGGCGGCGAGGCGCTCGCCCGGCACATCGCCTGGGACCCGGGCGCGCGCGCCGTCACGTTGGCGTTGGCCCGTCGGCTCGGGGCGCCGGCGGTCCTGTCACGCTTCTCGCGCCTCCTGATCGATCCCAATCGCGGGCGCGACGATCCGACCTTGATCATGCGGCTGTCGGACCGGGCGGTGATTCCCGGAAATCTCGGCGTCGACGCGGCCGAGCGGGAGCGGCGCATCGCCGCGTTCTATGCGCCCTACGATGCGGCGATCGCGGCCGAGATCGAGATCGCGCTGGCTGCCGGCAGCATCCCGGCGATCGTCTCGATCCACAGCTTCACGCCGGTCTGGCGCGGCCGGGGCCGTCCATGGCAGGTCGGGGTGCTGTGGGATGCCGATCCCCGGCTGGCCGTGCCGCTGATCGAGCAGCTCCGTGCCGACCCCGCGCTCGTGGTCGGCGACAACGAGCCGTATGACGGCGCGCTGGCCGGCGATGCGCTCTATCGCCACGCCACCGCCCGCGGCCTCGCCCATGCGTTGATCGAGCTCCGCCAGGACCTGATCGCTGACGAAGCCGGGGTCGAGGCCTGGGCCGACCGCCTGGCGACGATCCTTGCCGGGCTCAACCGGCGGGCGGAGATTCACGAGATCCGCCATTTCGGCTCGCGTACCGGCCCGGTGATGTCTATCTGAACGCCCTGGTGCAAGGAGCAAGGAGGCCGGACATGGCCGAGATCGACGAAACCACGCGGACCGAGCTCGAGGCGGCCGCCTTCCGGCGTCTGCTCGAGCATCTCCGCAGCCGGACCGACGTCCAGAACATCGACCTCATGAACCTCGCCGGCTTCTGCCGGAACTGCCTCTCCAACTGGTACCGCGAGGCGGCGGAAGCGCGCGGGCTCGACGTCGGCAAGGATGAATCGCGCGAGATCGTCTACGGCATGCCCTATGCCGAGTGGCAGGCGCGCTACCAGACCGAGGCGAAGCCCGAGCAGCTCGCCGACTTCGAGAAGAACCGGCCGAAGCACTGAACCCGGCCGATGGCGAGGAAGTCCAATCACCGCAAGCCGGTCAATCTCGCCCTCCAGGGCGGGGGCGCGCATGGCGCCTTCACCTGGGGGGTGATCGACAGGCTGCTCGAGGATGGCCGGATCGAGTTCGATGCCGTCTCGGGCACCAGCGCCGGCGCGATGAACGCGGTGGTGATGATCGACGGCTTCGAGCGGGCCGGCTTCGACGGCGCCCGCGAGCGGCTGAAGGAGTTCTGGCACAGGGTGAGCCAGGGGGGCGGCAGGGTCGAGCCCGGCTACGCCGTGTTGCAGGAGATCATCGGCTTCTGGCGCTCCTCGATGCAGCCCTTCGGCTACTTCCCGCGCATGGCCACGCTGGCTTCGCCCTACCGGTTCAATCCGCTCAACATCAATCCCCTGCGCGACCTGCTCGAGTCGCTCGTCGATTTCGACCGGGTCCGGCAGTGCAAGGACGCGCGCCTGTTCATTTCCGCCACAAATGTGCGGACCGGAAAGATCAAGGTGTTCAGCGGCGCGGCCGTGACCGCCGATGCGGTGATGGCCTCGGCATGCCTGCCCAACCTGTTCCAGGCGGTCGAGATCGACGGCGAGGCCTATTGGGATGGCGGCTACATGGGCAATCCGGCCCTGTTCCCGTTCTTCGAGGACAAGCGGAGCGACGACACGTTGCTCGTCCAGATCAACCCGGTCCGCCGCGACAAGGTGCCGAGGACCGGAACCGAGATCGCCGAGCGGGTGAGCGAGATCACCTTCAATGCCTCGCTGCTCCGCGAGCTCCGCGCCATCGATTTCGTCAATCGCCTCATCGCCGAGGACCGCCTCGACACGACGAAGTACCGGCCCAACCGACTGCACCGCATCGAGGCTACGGCTGCCCTCGAGGCGCATGGGGCCTCCACCAAGCTCGATACCAGCTGGAGTTTCTTCCAGGAGCTCCGCGACGCCGGCCGCGATGCCGCCACCGCATTCCTCCACCGCCACTATGCCGATGTCGGGGTGCGGTCGAGCTTCGATCTCCGCGCCGAATTCCTCTAAGGGGTGCCGTCAGGCCGCGCTCTTGCCGACCCGGTCGGCGAGGGATGCGGTGAGCCGCTTCAGCGCCGGCGAATGGTCGTCCTGCGGCAGTGCGACCTGGATCAGCGTGAAGGATGCGGTATTGGCGCGGGCGCGGACGAGCGCCTCGGCCATCTCGCTCTCGGTCCCGACCCGGATGCCGAGACCGGTGCCGAGCACGTCCGGCAGACGCCAGTAGGCCCAGGGATGGACGTCGTTGAAGGCGCCGTCGAGCATCGGCCGTTCGGTGCCGTAGCCGGCGTTGTCGAGCACGATGACGATCGGGCTCATGCCGTAGCGCGCGATTGTGCCGAGCTCCATTCCGCTCATCTGGAACGCGCCGTCGCCGACCAGCACGATGGGCCGGAGCATGGGCAGTGCCGCCGAGACGCCGAGCACCGCGGGAACCGCGAAACCGAGGGAGCAGTAGTAGGCCGGGCCGAGAAAGTGGACGCCGTGCTCGATGTGGAGATCGGCGGCGCCGAAGAGGGCATCGCCGGGGTCGGCAATCACCACGTCGTCGCGCTCGAGGAAGGCATTGATCTGGGCGAACAGCGCGGCGACGCTCATCGCCGCGTCGCTGCAGGGCGGCGCCGCCGGCCGTGTGTTGCGCTCGTGGGCGTCGGCCTCGCGCGCCGGCCAGTCATGGGCGGCCAGCGCGGCGACGAAGTCCTCCATGTGAACGCCGTCGAAGGCGTGGAAGCCGACCGAGATGCGGTCGCGGGCGGCGTAGACGGCATGGCGGCGGTCGATCCGGGCGGTGTAGATGCCAAGGTTCATGTCGGTCATCATCGCGCCAAGGAGGATCGTGCAGTCGCTGGCCTCGACATAGTCGCGGACGCTCTCGCGCCCCATGGCTCCCTCGTAGACACCGAGATAGAGCCGGTCGGACTCGGGGTAGATCGACTTGCTGAGGATCGTCGCCGCGACCGGGATCCCGGCCTTGTGGGCGAAGGCCAGGAGCTCGTCGCCGAGCCGGAAGCGGTGAAGCTCCTCGCCGGCGATGATCACCGGGTGCCGGCTCGCGGTGATCGCCGCGACCGCGTCGGCGAGGGCCGCCTTGAGCGCGTCGGGGTCGCTCGGCTCGTGCGGCAGCGCGGTGCTGCGCACCGTGCCCATCGTCGCGGCAGCCATGTCGCGCGGGATCTCGATATAGACCGGCCGGCTCGCCCGCCGGGCGACTGCGAGCACGCGGTCGATCTCGCCCGCGGCGGTCTCGGGATCGTCGAGCACGGCGCTCGCGGCCGTGAGCTGCTCGAAGACCCGGAGCTGGGTGTCGAAGCCGCGCACCATGTGGTGGAGGAGGGCGTCGCGGCGATGCTCGCGGAGGCCCGGCGCGCCGCTGATCACCACCACGGGGGACTTCTCGGCATAGGCCTGGGCGACGGCGTTGGCGACCTTGAGGCCGCCGACGCAATAGGTGATGCAGACCGCGCCCAGCCCCTTCACCCGCGCATAGGCGTCGGCGGCGAAGCCGGCGCCTTGCTCGTCTGAGGTGTTGATGACCTTGAGGGGGCTGTTCTCCATCTGGCCGAAGAAGGCCAGAACGTAGTCCCCGGGGACCCCGAAGACGTGGCCGACGCCTTCCTCGCCCAGTCGCCGGATCAGATAGTCACCGATCGTCTCGCTCATGGTGCCGCGCTCCTCGACGCACCGGCAGAGTTGCGCGCCTGACGGCCCCCTGGCAAGCGGGCGCGATCACAGGAGCCCCGGCAGCATTGGCATCTCGTCGCCCGCACCCTCGATGGCGAGGATGCGGCGCTTGGTGGCGGCGCCGCCGCGGGCCGAGAATCCGCCGATGGCGCCACCGGCGGCGACCCCCCGGGGGCAGGGGATGATGATCGCGACCGGGTTGCGGCCGAGTGCCTGGCCAACGGCGCGGGCCGCCCCGGGCTCGCCGAGCCGCGCTGCCACCGCGCCATAGGTCAGTGTCTTCCCCGGCGGGATGGCACGGGCAATGGCGTAGACCGCGCGATGGAAGGGTGGCGTGTCGCGGAGGTCGAGCGCGATGCCGGTGAGGTCCGTCGGCGCGCCGTCGAGAAGGGCAACGACCGCATCGATTGCCTCGCGGACGCTTCGCGGCGGCGGCGTCTCAGCCGCGTCGGGACAGGATCTCCGCAGCCGCGCGAGGGTTGCCTCCGGCGTCGCTTCGGGCAGCTGCAGCGCCACGATTCCCGTCGACCCCCAGGCGATGCCGCAGCGGCCTATGGCGGTCTCGAAGAGGGTGCATCCGTCCGCGGCCATCGGGCGGTCGTCACAGGTGCCGGGTCTCGGCCGGGGTGTCCCACCAGGCGTTGTCGCGGCCATTGGCGTATCGGACCGGTGCCGCGATCAGCTCTTCCGCCCCGGCATCGTCGAGCGTCGCCACCGCGACAGAGACGAAGGCGCCGCCGATCTGCTCGATATAGCCCCTGGTGAACGGGCGGATGCCGCAGTGACGGCAGAACATGTGCTTTGCCGAATGGGTGCCGAACGCGTAGCCGACGAGGTCCTCCTCGCCGGTGAGGAGCCGGAACGCCTCCGGCTTGAGCGTCACGCTCCAGTTGCGGTCCTTGGTGCAGAAGCTGCAGTTGCACTTGCCGGTCCCGGCGGCGAGATCGATGTCCGCCTCGTAGCGCACCGCGCCGCAGTGGCAGCTTCCGTGGTAGGTCCTGACGGTCATGGGGATGGCCTCCGATCCGCGACTGGCCGAGTGTGACGCTCGGCCTCGACAAGGGGCTGTCAGGAGCCTCGCGACGCGGAGCCTTGCGTCGGTAGCTCACGCGCTGCCGGGCAGCTTCATCTCCCGCCGCCACTCGGCGACCAGCATGGCGCGGCGGCGCGGGTAGCGCTCGCCGACGCTGCCGAGATCGGCGATGCGGTCGGTGCGGAAATGCCGGAAGCCGGCGCGCAGCTCGCACCAGGCGGCGATGGTCCGCCGGTCCTCGTAGAAGGTGAGGGCGATTGGCCAGATGATCCGCGTCGTCTCGGCACCCTTCTCGTCGGTATAGGCGATGCGCAGCTTGTGCTCGCGGCGGATCGCCTCGCGGAGCGGCGCGAGCAGGTGACCGTCGGGGTCGGGCTGCCAGCGCTGCGGCGCCCACAGCCCGGTGAGCGCGATCGCGTCGCGGAGGTCGGCAGGCGCCGCGGCGGCGATCTTGGCGAGCGCGTTCTGGGCGGCGGCGGTCAGCGCCTCGTCGCCCTGGCGGGCGACCAGCCGCACAC
>JAEVZM010000505.1 GCA_023392225.1 Pseudomonadota bacterium | reverse complement strand
GCGCCGGCGGGCGACGCCTCGCAGACGAGGCCGGGGCGCCGGCCGGGACCGTCGACTTCGTCGCGGTCCTCACCGAGCCCGATGCCGCGGGCGGCGACGTGCTCGCCGGCGACTACTACGTCCGTCTCGACAAGGGCACCATCGCCAGCCAGACCGTCTACCAGCTGCCGGACGCCGCCGACACGAGCCAGAAGGCCCGGAACGCCGTCCTGATCGTGACCGGCGGCACGGGGGCGTTCGCGGGCGTCACCGGCACGATCGAGATCGTGGCCGGCGAGGCCCCGCGCTACGTCTTCGACCTCGCCTGCCGGACGTCGGTCAAGTAAGCCCGATTCCGGTTTCGCGCTGGAAGAGGATGAGATCGAGGGAGGGCGCGGCGTCCTTGCCCCCGATCTGGCTGAGCAGCCCGTGCGCCTGGCCGCGATGATGGGTCTGGTGGTTGAAGAAGTGCGAGAGGGCCGGCGCGAGCGGCTGGGTCATGTCCCTGGGGCTGGCGATGGTCCGGTAGCTGAAGGTCGCAGCGAGCGCCTTCTCGCTGAGCCCGTCGACGTAGCCGATGATGCGCTCGTCCTCGGCCACCCGCGCTGCCTTGAGGGAGGCGAGGTCGGCGTAGGGAACCTCGTCGAGCCGGGTGTGCAGGGGGCCCTCGCCGGTGAAGCGGCGCAGCCAGATCCGGTCGGTGACGACGAGGTGGTTGAGCGTGCCGTGGAGGGAGCCGAAGAAGGCGCCACGCGGCCGGAGATACTCCGCCTCCGGCATGGCGGCGGCAGCGGCATAGATGCGCTCGTTGGCCCACCGGTTGTAGCCCGCGAACATGGTGTAGATGTGCTTCATGGTGGCGTCTCTCGTCCCGGCACGCGGCCGGCTGGGGCATCCCCTGGGGAGGCGATGGGCGAGGCCGTTGGCCGGCCTTCTGGTTCGCCTGGACAGGCCTAGTCGGAGTGCGGCGAGGACGCAACCCGTCGGCGCTCAACCGGCCGGGACGAGCCGCCCCGCCGGCTTGCGGTCGATGGTGAGGATGAGCAGGGCGGCGAGGATGCAGAGACCGCCGGCGCTCACCAGCGCCGGGAGGTAGGTCTCGAAGGCCGAGCGCGACGCGCCGGCTAGGAAGGCCGCGGAGGCGGCGCCGATCTGGTGGCCGGTGAAGATCCAGCCGAAGACGATCGCGGCGAGCTCCGGGCCGAAGTTCTCTGCCGAGAGCTTGACCGTCGGCGGCACGGTCGCCACCCAGTCGAGGCCGTAGACCACGGCAAACAGCGACAGGGCGTAGAACGAGAAATCGCTGAATGGGAGAAAGATCAGCGATACGCCGCGGAGCCCGTAGAACCAGAACAGCAGCCAGCGATTGTCGAAGCGGTCCGACAGCCAGCCGGAGCCGATGGTGCCGGCCATGTCGAACAGGCCGACCACCGCGAGCATGCTCGCCGCCGTCACCGCCGCCATGCCGTAGTCCCCGCAGAGCGCGATCCAGTGCGTCTGGATGAGACCGTTGGTGCTGAAGCCGCAGACGAAGAAGGTGAGGAACAGCACCCAGAACACCGGCATCCGGGAGGCGATGCGGAGCGCCCGGATCGGGGCCGTGACCAGCGATGCGAGATCGCCGCGCGCCGGCGCGGGAATGATCGCCGTGCCGCCATAGGGCGCGAGGCCGACATCGGCCGGCCGGTCGCGCATGAGAAGGAGCACCAGCAACAGCACCGAGGCGAGGGCGACGATGACGATGGTCAGCGCCGCGCGCCAGCCGATCGCCTAGGTGACGCTGGCGAGCAGCGGCAGGAAGACCAGCTGGCCGGTCGCGTTGCTCGCCGTCATAAGCCCGACGATCAGCCCACGTCGCTTGTCGAACCAGCGCACGGCGACCGTTGCGCCGAGGACCAGCGCGGTCATGCCGGTGCCGACCCCGATGACCACGCCCCACAGCGCGACGAGCTGCCAGATCTCGGTCATGAACAGCGACAGCAACACCCCGCCGGCGGTGATGCCGAGCGCGGTCGCGGTGACGACGCGGATGCCGAAATAGTTCATCAGCGCTGCGGCGAACGGCCCGAGCAGGCCGAACAGCATCAGGCGGATCGCCATCGCCACCGAGATCTCGGCCGTCGTCCAGCCGAACTCCTGCTCGAGCGGCAGAATCAGGACGCCGGCGGATCCCATGGCGCCTGCGGTCGCGAGCATGGCGAGGAAGGTCGTCACCGCGACGACCCAGCCATAGTGGATGCCGCGGGCGGCGAGCATCGTGGCTATGCGGCTGGAGATCATGGGTGGGGTCCTGGTGACGGGGTGTCGGAGATCGTGGTGGCCGTGCGGTCGACGCTTTTCTAGAAGCCGTCGAGAAGGCGATGGAGTGCCGCGGTGCCGTCGGCTCCGAGCGCGTCCTCGATGCGGGCCTGGGCGGCGCTCCAGGCCGGCTCGGCGTCGCGGAGGATCGCCCGCCCGGCGTCGGTCAGGCTTGCCGTGGCCTCGCGCAGATCGTCGTCGCTGGTTCCGGTCGCGACGAGGCCGCGGCGCACGAGCAGCTTCACGTTGCGGCCGACGGTCGAGCGATCGAGGTCGAGGACCGTGCCGAGGACCGTCAACGACACCGGCTCGCGACGGGCGATGTTCCGGAGGAGGCTGAACTGGGCGACGCTTATCCCCATCGGCGCCAGCGCCTCGTCGTAGATCGCGGTGGTGCGGCGCGCGGCCTTGCGAAGGAGGATGCAGTGGCAGGTCGATGACATGATGCGGGTATATACCCGCTTGTCCACGATTGCAACAATCCGGACCAAACGAGAACGGCGGCCCGAGGGCCGCCGTCCGGTATTCCCGCTACATCCGGCATGCACCGGAAGCGATGGCCTGCGTCACGCGGCGAGGTCGAAGCGGTCGGCGTTCATCACCTTGGTCCAGGCGGCGACGAAGTCATTGACGAACTTCGTCTTCGAATCCGACTCCGCATAGACCTCGGCATAGGCGCGCAGCTGCGAGTGCGAGCCGTAGATCAGGTCGACCCGGGTCGCGGTCCACTTCGGAGCGCCGGTCTTGCGGTCGTTGCCGACATACGTGCCGTCCGCCTTGGGCTCCCACTTGGTCGCCATGGTCAGAAGGTTGACGAAGAAGTCGTTCGTCAGCGTCCCGACTTTGTCGGTGAACACGCCGTGCTTGGAGTTGCCGGCATTGGCACCGAGCACCCGGAGACCGCCGAGGAGGGCGGTCATCTCCGGCGCGGTCAGCTTGAGCAGCTGGGCCTTGTCGACCATCGCCTCCTCGGGCGCCATCAGCGCCCGGCCCGCGTCGTAGTAGTTGCGGAAGGCGTCGGCCCGCGGCTCCAGCGGCTCGAAGGACTCGGCGTCGGTCTGCTCCGCCGAAGCGTCCATGCGGCCGGGCGTGAACGGCACATTGACCGCGACGCCGCCGTCCCTGGCGGCCTTCTCGATGGCGGCGACGCCGCCAAGCACGATCAGGTCGGCCAGGGACACCTTCTTGTCCCCGGTCTGGGCGTCGTTGAAGGCCTTCTGGATGCCCTCGAGGGTGCCGAGCACCTTGGCGAGCTGGGCCGGCTGGTTGACGTCCCAGTCCTTCTGCGGAGCGAGGCGGACGCGCGCACCATTGGCACCGCCACGCTTGTCGGAGCCGCGGAACGTGGAGGCGGACGCCCATGCCGTCGAGACCAGCTCCGGCACGGTCAGGCCCGAGGCGAGGATCTTCGCCTTGAGGTCGGCGATGTCGGCATCGCTGACCAACTCATGGTCGAGCGCCGGAAT
Organism: Pseudomonadota bacterium; assembly: GCA_023392225.1. Classification (GTDB taxonomy): domain Bacteria; phylum Pseudomonadota; class Alphaproteobacteria; order Rhizobiales; family Kaistiaceae; genus Bauldia. The sequence goes on along the minus strand of JAEVZM010000505.1, from coordinate 3,104 downwards.
CGGGTCCTGCCAAATGAGGTCCTCGGCCGGGACGAGCGGGCCGAGATAGCGCGCCTTCGGGCCCATGTCGCGGTGGGTCAGCTTGAACCAGGCGCGGGCAAAGGCATCGGCGAACGCGTCGAAGTTCTCGAGGAAGTGGCGCGAGATCTTCTCGTAGGCCGGGTCGAAGCGGAGCGAGAGGTCCGTCGTCAGCATCGTCGGCTTGCGGAACTTCGTCGGATCGTGGGCGAGCGGGATCATGTCCGGCGCGTCCTTGGCGACCCACTGATAGGCGCCGGCCGGGCTCTTGGTCAGCTCCCACTCGAACCCGAACAGGTTCTCGAAGAAGTTGTTGCTCCACTTGGTCGGGGTCTTGGTCCAGGTGACCTCCGGGCCGCCGGTGATGGCATCACCGCCGAAACCGCTGCCGAAGCCGCTCTTCCAGCCGAGGCCCTGGTCTTCGATCGCCGCGCCCTCCGGGTCGGGACCGACCAGCGAGGGATCGCCAGCGCCATGGGTCTTGCCGAAGCTGTGGCCGCCGGCGATGAGGGCGACGGTCTCCTCGTCGTTCATCGCCATCCGGAAGAAGGTCTCGCGGATGTCCTTGGCTGCCGCCAGCGGGTCGGGCTTGCCGTTCGGCCCTTCCGGGTTGACGTAGATGAGGCCCATCTGCACCGCCGCCAGCGGGTTCGCGAGCTGGCGCTCGCCGCTGTAGCGCTCATCACCGAGCCAGGTGCCTTCCGGACCCCAGTAGAGCTCTTCCGGCTCCCAGGTGTCGGCGCGGCCGCCGGCGAAGCCGAAGGTCTTGAAGCCCATGGACTCGAGCGCGACGTTGCCGGCGAGCACCATCAGGTCGGCCCAGGAGAGATTCTGGCCGTACTTCTGCTTGATCGGCCACAACAGGCGCCGGGCCTTGTCGAGGTTGGCATTGTCCGGCCACGAGTTGAGCGGGGCGAAGCGCTGCTGGCCGGCGCCGGCGCCGCCACGGCCGTCGGTGACGCGGTATGTGCCCGCGCTGTGCCAGGCCATGCGGACCATCAGGCCGCCGTAGTGACCGAAGTCGGCCGGCCACCAGTCCTGCGACTCGGTCATCAGGGCCTCGAGGTCGGCCATCACCGCCTTGAGGTCGAGGTTCTTGAACGCCTTGGCGTAGTCGAACCCCTTGTCCATGGGGTTGGTCAGGGAGGAATTGGCATGCAGCCCGTTCAGGCTCAGCTGGTTGGGCCACCAATCACGATTGGTGAAGCCTCCCGAATGCATCGGGCACTTGCCCGAGCCCTTGTCGTCGACCTTCGCGTCCATCATTCCTCTCCAGTCATGTATCGAATTCGGGGCTGACGGCCCCGCGCGCTGATTGGAACGGTGCCAGAGAGGCGCGATAATATCCAATCATATTGATTGCCCATGGCGATAAGGTATTCTTATCGCATGATCTCCCTGAAACAGCTGCGCTATTTCGACCTGCTTGCCAGCGCCGGCCATTTCGGACGGGCGGCCGAGCGGGCCGGCGTCACCCAGCCGGCGCTCTCGATGCAGATCGTCAGCCTCGAGCGAGATCTCGGGGCGCCGCTGGTCGAGCGGGTCGCGAGCGGCGCGCGACTCACCGCCTTCGGTGCGGAGGTGGCGGAGCGCACCGCCCGCATCCTCGCCGGGGTCCGCGACCTCGAAGCGCTCGGCCAGGCACGGGGCGAGGTGCTGTCCGCGCCGCTCCGGCTCGGCATCATCCCCTCGATCGCGCCGTTCCTCCTGCCGCGGCTGCTAGAAGTGGCGGGCGGGAGCTATCCGGCGCTTCGCCTCTCGGTGCGCGAGACCGTCACGGCGACGCTGGTCGAGGAGCTCGTCGGCGGCGATCTCGACGCGATCATCGCCAGCCTGCCACTTCACAATGCCGAGCTCGAGGAGGAGCCGGCGTTCCAGGACGCGTTCCTGCTCGCTGCGCCGGCGGGCACGGCTCACGCCCGGCAGTCGCCGGCGCTGGCCGAGCTGATCTCGGCCGACGAGCTGCTGTTGCTCGAGGACGGCCACTGCATTCGCGACCAGGCGCTGGAAGTGTGCCATGCGATCGATCCGCGACGGCTGCGCAGCTTCGGCGCGACGAGCTTCTCGACGCTGCTCCAGCTGGTCGCCGCCGGGCATGGCGTGACGCTGCTGCCCGAGCTGGCGGTCAATGCGGGTATCGTCGCCGACGAGCGTCTGGCCGTGGTGCGCTTCGCGGCCCCGGAGCCGTGCCGCACGGTGGGCATCGCCTGGCGCCGGCGCTCGCCGCGCGAGCGCGACTTCCGGGCGCTGGTGGGTCTGGTCAGGGAAGCAGGTGTGGGGAAGGCCGAATGAGGTTCTTGGAGCTCGGGCTCGCGATGGCAATCGCGACGACGCCCTCCATGGCGCTGGCGCAGAGCGGCAGCGTCAGCGGCACCTATATCGTCGAGGGGCGGAACTTCGACGGATCCCGCTACCGCGGCACCGCCGAGATCACCGTCACCTCGAAGAATACCTGTCGCATCGTCTGGAACGTCGGCTCGGTGTCCGAGGGCATCTGCATGCGCAACGGCACCGTCTTCGCCGCCAGCTACGGGCAGGGCGGCACCACTGGCCTCGTCATCTACGAGATCCAGCCCGACGGCCGCATGAAAGGCCTGTGGACGATGGCCGACCGGGACGGCATCGGCACCGAGACGCTGATCCCCCAGCGCTAGGTCGCGCTTGCCGGGCAGGTGCCAGATCGCCGCACCGGTCACCGGCGTTCAATCGCGAGCCGTTCTTGTCCCTGTCGCGATCGCCGGGCTATACAGCGCGCCACTTCCATCACCATCCCACCCCATGAGGAGCCAAATGGCCATCGAACGTACCTTCTCCATGATCAAGCCGGACGCCACCAAGCGGAACCTGACCGGCAAGATCACCGCCAAGCTCGAGGACGCCGGTCTCCGCGTCGTCGCCTCCAAGCGGGTGTGGATGAGCCGCCGCCAGGCCGAGGGCTTCTACGCCGTCCACAAGGGCCGGCCGTTCTTCGACGAGCTGTGCGAGTTCATGTCGTCGGGCCCGACCGTGGTCCAGGTGCTCGAGGGCGAGAACGCGATCCTCAAGAACCGCGAAGTGATGGGCGCCACCAACCCGGCCAACGCCCA
>JAEVZM010000393.1 GCA_023392225.1 Pseudomonadota bacterium | reverse complement strand
ACCCGGCGCTGCCGCTGCAGTTAGCCCTACTTGAGGTCCATGCCGAGCCCCTGGCACACATACTCGGTGGTGTAGGCGCCCTTGATGTCGAGCCCGTCCTTGACCACGCCGGCATCGACCATCTTCTTGTAGAAGTCCTCGATCTGCGCGTCGGTCATGCAGCCGATGCCCTTCTCCAGCGCCTCGCCGGATTCGAGCAGGCCATATTCCTTCATCTTCTCGATGGTGAAGGCGATCTGGCCGTCGGTCATGTCGGGGTTCTGAGACTTGATCAGCTCGTTGGCGGCGGTGTTGTCGCCGTAGAGATAGTTGTACCAGCCGATGATCGAAGCCTCGACGAAGCGCTTGGTCACGTCGGGATTGGCCGAGACGTAATCGGCCATGCCAGCGACCAGCGTCGAGTAGGTGGTGTAGCCGGCATCGGCCATCAGGAACACGTCCGGGGTGAAGCCGCCCTCCTGCTCCGCCGCATAGGGCTCGGAGGTGAGGTAACCCTGGTTGCCGCTCATCTTGTCGGCAAGGAAGCCGGCGAGATTATACGGATAGGGCTTGCGCTGCTCGTCCTTGAAGTCGGGATAAGCGGCCTTCATCCACTGCCAGCCGGAGACGAACAGGTCGTCGCCGATGAACAGCGTCGGCAGCTTGGCGAGATCGGCGAAGCTCTTAACCCCGGCATCGGGGTGGGTCATGAAGATCTGCGGGTCCTTCTGGAAGATCGCCGCGACGGTGGTCATCGGGATATCGTTCTGGACCGCGTCGAACGTGCCGAGGAGGTTGCCCTCCATGTAGAAGTTGATCTTGCCGCCGAGCAGCATCGCCCGGTCAGCCTTCGGGATGATCTCCACCTTCAGGCCGTACTTCTCGTAGGTGCCGTCGGCGACCGCCTGGTAGAAGCCGCCATGCTCGGCCTCCGCCACCCAGTTGGTGCCGAAGACGACCTCGTCCAGCGCCAGCGCCTGCCCCGAAAACGCCGCGGCAAACCCGGCCGCCAGCGCCGCCATCATCCCGTTGCGCATGCTCATTTGCTTCTCTCCGCCTTTTGCCTTCGCCACAGGCGCTATCCGCGCGCCCCGCGAACAATATCGACTCGCCCGTCGCCTCACACGACATTCCGGGATCCGCTAACGGTTCCAAATCGGCAATCAAAGTCGCAAGACACGTGCCATGGAACTGAGCAGCAATTCCGCCCGGCCGCCGGCCGGCCCGTCCGCCACGGCATCCCCTGAATAGTCCGAGCAGCGGTGATTGCGCAACAAATGGGCACCCCATGGGACGGGCCCGTCGCCTCGCTACCGGCTCCGGAGGCAGGCGCGCGGGTTGACCCGCGCTGCCGCATCCCGCATGTGAACCGTGGCAATTGAACAAACAACGGACGAGGTGCGGAAAAATGGCGAATTGGCCCAATCACGGCAGGATCGACGGCCCCCTGGTGATGATCGGCTTCGGATCGATCGGCAGGGGGACGCTGCCGCTGATCGAGCGCCATTTCGACTACGATCCGGCGCGCTTCGTGGTGATCGCTCCGGAGGACGATCATCGCCGCCTGCTCGACGAGCGCGGCATCCGTTTCGTGCAGGAGGAGCTGACGCCCGCCAATTTCCGTGAGGTGCTGACCCCGCTGCTCACCGCCGGCGGCGGCCAGGGCTTCTGCGTCAACCTCTCGGTCGATACCGGCTCGCTCGACATCATGCGGCTCACCCGCGAGCTCGGCGCGCTCTACATCGACACCGTGGTCGAGCCCTGGCCGGGTTTCTATTTCGACCGCAAGGCGGGCCCTGAGCAGCGGACCAACAACGCGCTCCGCAACACCGTGCGCGAGGAGAAGGCGCGCAATCCCGGCGGCACCACAGCGGTGTCCTGCTGCGGCGCCAATCCCGGCATGGTGTCGTGGTTCGTCAAGCAGGCGCTGGTCAACATCGCCAACGATACCGGGCACGCCTTCACCGAGCCGAGCGCCGATGACCGCGAGGGCTGGGCGCGGCTGATGCGCGACCTCGGCGTCAAGGGCGTCCACATCGCCGAGCGCGACACCCAGTGCTCGCGCACCCCGCGGCCGATGAACGTGTTCGTCAACACCTGGTCGGTCGAGGGCTTCATCTCGGAGGGCCTGCAGCCGGCCGAGCTCGGCTGGGGCACGCACGAGAAGTGGCTGCCCGAGAATGGACGGCTGGAGACGATCGGCTCGAAGGCCGGCGCGTACCTCCTGCAGCCCGGCGCCAACACCCGCGTCCGCACCTGGTGCCCGACGCCCGGGCCGCAGTTCGGATTCCTGGTCACCCACAACGAGGCGATCTCGATCGCCGACTACTTCACCGTGCGCGACGGCGAGACCGTGGCCTACCGTCCGACGTGCCACTATGCCTACCACCCCGCGGACGACGCCGTGTTGTCGCTCAACGAGATGTTCGGGCGGGCAGGCAAGGCCCAGGAGAAGCTGCACATCCTCGACGAGAACGAGATCGTGCGCGGCATCGACGAGCTCGGCGTGCTGCTCTACGGCCACGCCAAGAACGCCTACTGGTACGGCTCGCAGCTCTCGATCGAGGAGACCCGCGACCTCGCGCCCTACCAGAACGCCACCGGCCTCCAGGTGACGTCCGCCGTGCTCGCGGGCATGGCCTGGGCGCTCCGCAACCCGAGCATGGGCATCGTCGAGACCGACGAGATGGACTATCGCGGCTGCCTCGCGGTGCAGCGCCCCTATCTCGGCCCGGTCAAGGGCTACTACACCGACTGGACGCCGCTAGAGGACCGCCCCGGCCTGTTCCCCGAGGACATCGACGAGTCCGATCCCTGGCAGTTCCGGAACGTGCTGGTGCGCTGAGCGACGCCCGCGTCCCCCTACCGGCCGGGATCGAAGGCGAAGCCCCCGGCCGGGACACCGGCACCCCCCTCGAAATCGGGCACGGTATCCACGACAAGCTCGCGCAGATGCGCCAGCGGCAGGTATCGCCGCCGCGGATCACCGACCAGCACGGCGATGCCGGCCTGGCGGCACAGCGCAAGAAACGCCGTCGCGCGGCGGGCGAGACGGGGATCGTAGAACAGGTCGCCGACCGTGATCAGGTCGACCGCCGGCACGCCGCCCGAGAGCCCGTCGCTGGCGCGAACCTCGACCATCACGCCGTTCTCCGCCGCATTCAGGCGGGCCGCCACCACGGCGATCGGATCGACGTCGACGGCCTCCACCCGGGCCGCCCCGGCCTTTGCCGCGGCGATCGCGACGATCCCCGACCCGGTGCCGATGTCGAGCACCACCCGACCCGCCACGCTGTCGGGATGGGCGAGGAGATAGCGTGCGAGCACGGTGCCGCCGGCCCAGCCATAGGCCCAGTAGGGCGACGCCCCATCCGGCCCGAGGAACCGCACGAGACCGCTCGCGGGTCCGGCTTGATGGAGACGGATCTCCGGCACGCCCGGCGCCGGCCGGACTTCCAGCCGGCTCCGGATGAAGGCGGCAACCGTCTCGTCCTCCGGCATCGCGAACGCCCGCCCTCTCCTACCGCGGCCAGCCGCGGCGGCGAAGCTGCTACCGCGGCGATGCTCCGCCCGCAAGCGGCGGCAGAGGCTATTGGAGAAAGACCACCAGCAGCGCCACCACGATCACGGCGAGAACGACGCCGACGATCAGCGCGATGCGCGATCCCGACTCGGGCTCGCGATAGCCGCCTTCGCGAGAGGCCGTCGGGCCGCCGTCGACGCGGCCGCGCTCGAGGGGGCCGGTCTCGAGCGGCGTATCGGGATCGTCGAGACGTCCGTGCAGACCCTCCTCGGCATCCTCGATCGCGGCGGCCATCCTGCGCTTCTCTTCCTCGCTTGCCATGTCGCTCCCTTCCGTTGCTCTCTTCTATTTGGCCAAAGTGCAGGCAGCGCCGTGCCACAACTCGGGCTATAGTCGCCATCTAACCTCGGCTTGCGGCATAGTGAAAGGTGCTCGCCATGCCGAAGCCATGCGAAAGGCCTGTATCGATGAAGCTCCCGCCTCTCTGTCTGGTCGCCCTCGCCGCGACGGCGACCCCGGCCGCGGCCAACGATTCGACCGCGCAGCTCGGCGCCGGCGGACTTCAGCTGGTGCGCAACGAAGCGGTCGAGCTGCTGGCGGAGGATCTCTACGTCTCGGCCGACGCGGTGCGGGTCGCCTATCGCTTCCGGAACCGGACCGACGCGCCCGTGACCTATCTCGTTGCCTTCCCGCTGCCGGCGATCGATGCGGTGGTGCCGGAGGAGATGAACATCGCCCTGCCCGACTCCGGGTCGGAGAACTTCGTCGACTTCACGGTCACGGTGGACGGCAAGCGGGTGACGCCGAAGCTCGACGCTCGCGTCACCGCCCTCGGTGTCGACCAGACCGACACGGTGAAGCGGCTCGGCCTGCCCCTCAACCCGATCGCCGACGGCCTCTACCAGAGCCTCGAGAGTGCGTCGGATTCGGTCAAGTCCGAGCTCAACCGGCTCGGCCTCGCCATCGTCGACCCCTACAACACCGAAGCGGCCTGGCGGCTCGAGACCACCTTCTACTGGGAGCAGACCTTTCCGCCGGGCAAGGAGGTGATCGTCGAGCACAGCTACCGGCCGGTGACCGGCTACGGCTTCTTCGGCGACTGGGTGTTCGGAGAAGGGGAAGGAACCTACCGCGACAAGTACTGCATCGACTCGAGCTTCGAGGCCGCTGCCCGCAAGAAGCTCGCGGCCATCGCCGGGGACGACAATCCCTATCTCGACGAGCGGCGCGTCAGCTACAACCTCACCACCGCCAACAACTGGGCCTCGCCGATCCGCGATTTCCGGCTGGTCGTCGACAAGGGTGACCCGGACGCGCTGGTCAGCTTCTGCGGCACCAACGTGAAGAAGATCTCCCCGACCCAGTTCGAGATGCGGGCCACCGACTTCATGCCCGAGCAGGAGCTCGAGATCCTGATCGCGGCGCCGCGCCCCTAGCTATCCGGCGATCTCGGGCGGCAGGCCGACGTCCCACGGTGGCACGCCCGCCCAGCGATCGACCAGGAAGTCGATGAAGCGCCGCACCTTGGCCGGCACATGCCGGCTCGGGGCATAGACCGCGTAGGCGGTGGCGTACTGGAAGGGCGGTTGGTCGAGCACGATCGGCACCAGCCGCCCGGCTCGAAGATCATCCGAGAACAGGAAGGTCGGCTGATAGACGATGCCGAGCCCGGCGAGCGCCGCCTCGCAGAGCGCATCGCCGTTGTTGGCACGAAACGTCCCCGACACCGGCACCTCGATCGCCCCGTCCGGGCCGAATCGCCAGCGATCGGCGTTCGCCGGCGTCGGCAGCGTGTAGCTGAGGCAGTTGTGCCCGGCGAGCTCGGCGATGCGCCGCGGTGTACCGCGGCCGGCGAGATAGGCGGGCGCGGCGGCAAGGACCAGCCGGCATGGCGCGATCCGGCGCGCGACCATGGTGGAATCGCGCATGCGGCCGATCCGAACGGCAAGGTCCCATCCTTCCTCCAGGAGATCGACGAACCTGTCGGACAGGCCGAGGTCGACGGTCACC
>JAEVZM010000387.1 GCA_023392225.1 Pseudomonadota bacterium | reverse complement strand
TGCGGCGTCTGCACGGACGGCTTCAGCACCACCGTGTTGCCGGCGGCGAGCGCCGGGCCGATCTTCCACGCCGCCATCATCAGCGGGTAGTTCCAGGGCGCGATCGAGGCGACGACGCCGATCGGATCGCGGCGGATCATCGAGGTGTGGCCGGGCAGGTACTCGCCTGCCGCAGAGGCCGGCACGACGCGGGCGGCGCCGGCGAAGAAGCGCAGCACATCGACGATCGCCGGGATCTCGTCACGGATGACGCTGTAGCGCGGCTTGCCGCAGTTGATCGCCTCGAGATCGGCGAAGGACTCCGCCTCGGCCTCGATCCGGTCGGCGAGCTTGAGGAGATAGCCGGAGCGCTCGGCCGGGGTGGTGCGCGACCACCTCGCGAAGGCCGACGTGGCGGCGGCCACCGCGTCGTCGATCTGCCGCACCGACGCCTCCGGCACCGTGAGGATCGTCTCACCGTTGCGGGGGTTGAAGATGGTCTCCTCCTGCTCGGTGCCGGCCTCGAAGCGCGCGCCGATCAGCATCTGGGTGTCCATGCGGTTTCCTCCTTGCGGATTCCTATTTGCCTTGCCCGCCGACGGCCTCGGTGCCGCGCGTCAGGTAATAGGCGGCGAGGATCGGCACGAAGGTGACGGCGATGACGAAGACGGCGACGACATTGGTGACCGGGCGCTGCCGCGGGCGGATCAGCTCCGAGTACATCCAGATCGGCAGCGTCGCCTGCTGGCCGGCGGTGAAGGTGGTGACGATCACCTCGTCGAACGACAGCGCGAAGGCGAGCATGCCGCCGGCGAGCAGGGCGGTGCCGAGGTTGGGCAGGATGACGTGGCGGAAGGTCTGGAAGCCGTCGGCGCCGAGGTCCATCGAGGCCTCGATCAGCGATGGCGAGGTGCGCCGCAGCCGGGCGATGGCGTTGTTGTAGACGACGACGATGCAGAATGTCGCGTGGCCGAGGACGATCGTCCAGAACGAGAACGGGATGTCGGCAAGGTTGAAGGCGGAGCGGAGCGCGATGCCGGTGATGATGCCGGGCAGCGCGATCGGCAGGATGATGAGCAGCGAGATCGCCTCGCGGCCGAAGAACTTCGTCCGCGCCAGCCCGGCGGCGGCGAGCGTGCCGAGCACCATGGCGCCGATCGTCGCCACCGTCGCGACCTGGAGCGAGAGGCCGAAGGCGCGCCACACATCGGCCCGGCCCCAGGCGACGGCGAACCATTCGAGCGTCAGGCCCGGCGGCGGGAACTGGTAGTTCCGCTCCTCGGTGGTGAAGGCATAGAGGAAGATCAGCGCCAGCGGCACGTGCAGGAAGAGGAGGCCGCCGACGGCCGCGACCGACAGGCCGAGAGGCGCGCGCCTAGGCATGGGCCACCTCACAGCGCATCGAAAGCCCCCAAGCGCCGGGCGACAGTCAGGTAGATGCCCATGATGATGATCGGCACCACCGAGAAGGCGGCGGCGAGCGGGATGTTCCCGGCCGTGCCCTGGAGCGTGTAGACGGCCTGGCCGAGGAACAGCGTCGAGATGCCGACGATCTGCGGGGTGATGTAGTCGCCGAGGGTCAGCGCGAAGGTGAAGATCGAGCCGGCGACCACGCCCGGCAGCGCCAGCGGCAGGATCACCGAGCGGAAGGTGCGGCCCGGCCCGCCACCGAGATCGGCCGAGGCCTCGAGCAGCGAGACCGGCACCCGCTCCAGCGCCGCCTGGGTCGGCAGGATCATGTAGGGCAGCCAGAGGTAGACGAAGACGATGTAGGTGCCGATGTAGCTGATCGACAGCGACGGGCCGCCGATCACCGGGATCGAGAGGATCAGGTCGAGCACCGGGGTGAGTCCGGCGCGGTCGATGAACCAGTTGAGGATGCCCTCCTTGGCGAGGATCAGCTTCCACGCATAGACCCGGACGAGGTAGCTCGACCACAGCGGCAGGGTGACGGCGATGTAGAATAGCGCCTTCCACCGGCCTCGGGCGTAGCGGGCCGCGTAGTAGGCGATCGGGAAGGCGATCAGCGCGCAGGTCAGCGTCACCGCCGCCGCCATCAGCACCGAGCGGACGATGATGTCGAGATTGGCCGGGCGGAGCAGCTCGCCATAGGTCTTGAGCGTGAACTCCCGGTTCACCTGGCCGGTGAACTCGTCGATCGAGAAGAAGCTCTGGGCGAGCAGCGCCAGGAGCGAGCCGACATAGACGACGCCGAGCCAGAGGAGGGGCGGCAGCAGCAGCAGGAAGACGAACAGCTTCGGCCGCCGGAACAGCGTGTCCGACAACCGGCGGAGAATGCCGTCGCGCGGCGCGGGAACGGTCGCGAGGCTCATGTCGGCGACCCCATCCGGTGGAGCGCGTCGGGATCGAAGGCGATCACCACCGGCGAACCCGGGGTGAGCGGCGGCCCCTCGCTCGGCACGACGGCGTTGAGCGGCATGCCGGCCATCTCGACCTGCACCCGGCGCGCCGCGCCCTGGTAGAGGACGGCGGTGACCGTCGCCGACGCGGTCCGCTGCCCCTGAGGCGCGGCACCGCCGTCCGGCAGGATGGCGATCCGCTCCGGCCGGAGGCTGTAGGTGCCATCCGGTACCCTGAGATGCGCGGCGAGCCCGGGCTCGATGACATTGGAGCCGCCGACGAAATCGGCGACGAACCGGGTCGCGGGGCGCTCGTAGACCTCGGCCGGAGCGCCGATCTGGACGATGCGCCCCTGGTTGAACACGGCGACGCGGTCGCTCATCGACAGCGCCTCGCCCTGGTCGTGTGTGACGTAGATGAAGGTGATGCCGACCTCGCGCTGCAGCCCCTTCAGCTCGACCTGCATCTGCTCGCGGAGCTTGAGATCGAGCGCGCCGAGCGGCTCGTCGAGAAGCAGCACCTTCGGCCGGACGACGAGCGCACGGGCGAGCGCGACGCGCTGGCGCTGGCCACCAGACAGCGCCGCCGGCCGGCGATCCTCGAGGCCCGAGAGCTTGACGAGGTGGAGCATCTCCTGGGCGGCGCGGCGTCGCTCGGTCCTGCCGACGCCGCGGACCATCAGGCCATAGGCGACGTTGTCGGCGACCGTCATGTGCGGAAAGAGCGCGTAGTCCTGGAAGACGGTGTTGACCGCCCGCCGGTAGGGCGGCACGCCCTCCGCGGTCTCGCCGAAGATCTCGATGTGGCCGTCGTCGGGCTGCTCGAAGCCGGCGATCAGGCGCAGGCACGTGGTCTTGCCCGAGCCCGAGGGGCCGAGCATCGAAAAGAACTCGCCGGCGGCGACCGTGACGCTGACGCCGTCGACGGCGCGTACCTCGCCGAAGCGGCGCGACACGGCCTCGAAGCGAACCGCGGGTGTCTGGCTGGTCATCGGCCTGGTGCTGCGCCTTCGCGGGTCAGCCCGATCCTCGTCGTCCCGGATGCGATGCCGCACGACGTGATGCGACGCTGATCCGGGACCGCGAGAATGCGGAGACGTCTTGGTTCCCGTCCCCCCGCGTCCCGCACCTCGGGTGCATCGCTGATGCGCTGCACCGCGTGCGGGACGACAATGTGCCCGGTGCCTACCGGCCGCCGAGGATGGCGATGTAGTCCGACACCCAGCGGTAATAGGGCACGCAGCCGTCCGCCTGGGAGGCGCACTTGGACACCGGGGTCCGCCAGAAGTGGATCCGGTCGAAATTGCCCTCGCCGTTGATCGCGCAGCCCTCGTCGGTGAGCAGCGCATTCCCCTTGCATGCCGCCAGCACCGCCGGCACCGAGCCGAACCAGGCAGCGAGATCGCCCTGGAGCTTGGGGTTGATCGAGTGCTCGAGCCACATGTAGGCGCAGTTGGGATGCGGCGCGTCGCTGTGCATCATCGTCGTGTCGGCCCAGCCGGTGGCGCCCTCCTCGGGGATGGTGCTGGCGATCGGCTGCTTCTCCGACTGGAGGATGTTGACCTGGAACGGCCACGAGGACGAGGCGACGAAGCCCTCGTTCTTGAAGTCGTCCATCTGGACGAAGGCGTCGTGCCAATAGCGGCTGACGATCTGGCGCTGCTGGCGCAGAAGATCGAGGGCCGCCTTGTACTGGTCCTCGTTGAGCTCGTAGGGGTCCTTGATGCCGAGGTCGGGATTGTGCGCCATCAGGTAGAGCGCGGCATCGGCGATGTAGATCGGGCCGTCAAAGGCCTGCACCCGGCCGGCATTGGGCTTGCCGTCCGGCAGGTCCATCGGCTCGAAGACGATGTTCCAGCTGGTCGGGGCGTCCTTGAACACCTCGGTGTTGTACATGAGGACATTGGAGCCCCACTGGTAGGGGACGCCATAATGCACGCCATCGACGGTGTGCCAGGGTGCATCCTGGAGGCGCGGATCGACCGTTCCCCAGCTCGGGATCAGGCTGGTGTTGAGCGGCTGGACGGTCTTGCCGGCGATGAGCCGGAGGCTGGCGTCGCCCGAGGCGGTGACGAGGTCGAAGCCGCCCTCGTTCATCAGCGCCACCATCTCGTCCGAGGTGGCGGCGGTCTTGACGTTGACCTTGCAGCCGGTGCTGGCCTCGAAATCGGTGACCCAGTCGTAGTTCTGGTCGGTCTCGCCGCGCTCGATATAGCCGGGCCAGGCAACGATATCGACCTGCCCCTCGCCCTCGCCGAGCGACTGCACCTGCGCCAGTGCCGGCAGCGCCAGAACCGACGCTGTCGCGGCGGCGAGCGCAATCCCGAAAGCCTTGCTCATCTCGATGCTTCCCCTCTCCCTCGTGCCCGCGGCCGGCAAGGCAGAGGCCAGGGCGTCGGCTCGCCGGCCAGTGAGGGGAAAGTGTGACTCGGCCCGCGCCTCCATCACAAATACAAAAATCAGAACCGAGCCATCGGAAAGTCCGATGGCCCACCCTGCGCAGACGCCTCAGTCGACCGTCAGGACGATGCGCCCGACATGATCGCCGAGGTCCATGCGGGCATGGGCGTCGGCCGCACGGCTGAGAGGATAGGTCGAGCCGATCACCGGGGCGATGGTGCGGCTCTCGAACAGCGGCCAGACCTTCTCCTGCAGCTCGGCGGCGATCCGCGCCTTGAACTCGACCGAACGGGGCCGAAGCGTCGAGCCCGTGTGCCACAGGCGCTTCATCATCAGCCGGCGGATGTCGACTTCCGAGCGGACCCCCTTCTGCACCGCGATCTGGACGATGCGGGCCTCCTCGGCGGCGGCCTCGTAGTTGCGGTTGACGTAGTCGCCGCCGACCATGTCGAGGATGACGTCGACGCCGCGCCCGTCGGTGACCCGCTTCACCACCTCGACGAAATCCTCGGTCTTGTAGTTGATCGCGACCTCGGCGCCGAGCTTGACGCAGGCCTCGCACTTCTCGGCGTTTCCGGCGGTGACGAAGACGCGGGCGCCGAAGGCGCGGGCGAGCTGGATGGCGCTGGTGCCAACCCCCGAGGCGCCGCCATGGATCAGGATCGACTCGCCCGCCTCGAGCCGGCCGCGCTCGAAGATCGACGGCCAGATGGTGAAGAAGGTCTCGGGGATCGCGGCCGCCTCGGCGGTCGAGAAGCCGCGCGGCACCGGCAGGGCATTGGTCTCGTCGACCTTGGCATACTCGGCATAGCCGGCGCCGGGGAGGAGAGCGCAAACCGCGTCGCCGAGGGCGAAGCGGTTCGCCCCCTCGCCCAGCGCCACCACTGTGCCCGCCACCTCGAGGCCCGGAATCTCGACCGGGGCGCCCGGCGGCGGCGGATACTGGCCGCGGCGCTGCATGATGTCGGGCCGGTTGACGCCCGCCGCGCCGACCTTGACCAGAATCTCGCCCGGACCCGGCACCGGCACGGGACGCTCGGCCGGCACCAGCATCTCGGGCCCGCCGGGCGCCTTGATCACGATCGCCATCATGGTCTCGGGAAGCGCTGCCAAGGCGGGTGGTCCTCCATCGGGAAATCACTGCCTTCAGGGTCTACCGGTTGGCCGCCCGGGTGACAATCGCGATCGGCCGGACGCTTGATCGCACCCGCCGGGCGTCCCAGATTGGCCTCGAGCGGCCCAAATCGAAGCAGGCCGAGGGCCGAGAGGGGGAGGATGCCATGCCGATCGCCGAAGACGACGCGCCGAGACCGAAGACCGCCCACGCGGTCGGCGAGGATCTCGGGTCGCTCTCGCTCGAGGAGCTGACCGGGCGCATCGCCCTGCTCGAGGCCGAGATCGCGCGGATAGAAGAAGCCATCGCCGCCAAGCAAGCGAGCGCCGCCGCAGCCGACGCATTCTTCCGCCGCTAAACGGCCGTCGGCCGCGATTCGGCCGCGCGGCGCAGGTCCGATTAACCTGATCTTAAGGTTTACGAGGCATTACTGGTGCCCATCCAGTCATCTGGATTCGAGTGGCTCCTGTCCACTCTGTTTGACGCCTCCCTGTTCGACTTCAGAAGAGCCGCTCCTCCCAAGGCGGCTCTCTTTTTACCTTGCCCCGACTCAGGCAAGATGACAGGACGGCGCCACGGCGGCACGAGGGTTGCGACGGTCGTGCATGCCGTCTCATTTCGGGACGGGCCGAATGGGATGGTGCAACGCCACGATGGCCGAAGAAGTGATCAAGTTCAGAGTGGAGCGGGAGCTCGTCCCGCTCGGTCCCCGCTTCGCCGGGTCGGACGGATTCCGGTTCCTGTTCGATGAGGGCATGGCGCTTGTCGAGGAGACGGCGGACTATCTCGATGGCGACGGCCGGAAGGATTCGCTGCGCCTGTCGCGCGCCGGCGCGCTTGCCTATGCGAGCGAATCCATGCGGCTCACCACCCGGCTGATGCAGATCGCCTCGTGGCTCCTCCTGCAACGGGCGGTCAACGATGGCGAGCTGTCGAACGAGCAGGCAAGGGCCGAGAAGGACAAGGTCCGGCTCACCGGCCTTGCGACCGCGACGCAAGGGACGGGATGGGACGGCCTGCCAGACCGGCTGCGGGCGCTGATCGTGCGCTCCCTCCGGCTCCAGGAGCGCCTGCAGCGCCTCGACGGCGCCTTCGGGCCCGAGGGACCGCCCAAGGTCGTCAATCCCGTCGGCGAGCAGATCATCCGCATCGCCGACGCCTTCGCCGCCCGCCGCTGACGGTCAGCGCCCCACGCGCAAGCCCTTCCGGCCGCGACGATCCGACCGACCCGATTCCATCGCCCTGCGATCCCTCGCCTGCTGAACCGCCGCGCCAAGCGGTGATAGGATCGGCCGGGCCATTTGCGGTTCGCGCGCCCGGCGGACACCAGAAGGAGAAGGGAACGTGAAGAAGGTCAAGATCGGCATCATCGGCTCGCGCTTCCAGGCGGACTGCATCGCGAGCTCGGTCGCGTTCCTGCCCGGCGAGGCCGAGGTCGTCGCGGTTGCCTCGCCGACACCCGGCAATGCCGAGGCTTTCGCCCGCCGGCACCATATCGCCAGCGCCTATACCGACTACCGCGAGATGCTGAAGGACCCCGAGATCGAGATGGTCTCGATCAGCGCCCCGAACGCCCTCCATTGCGAGATGACGATCGAAGCGGCACGCGCCGGCAAGCACGTCGTCTGCGAGAAGCCGCTCTGCGTGACGCTCGAGGAAGCCGACCGGATGATCGCGGTGTGCCGCGAGGAGGGCGTCCTCCTCCTCTATGCCGAGGAACTCCTGTTCGCCCCCAAATACGTCAAGGCCAAGCAGATGGCCGACGAGGGCGCCTTCGGGCGCATTCACCTCGTCAAGCAGGGCGAGAAGCACTTCGGACCGCATTCCGACTGGTTCTGGGACGTCAGGAAGTCGGGCGGCGGCGCGCTGATGGACCTCGGCTGCCATGGCATCGCCTTCTGCCACTGGTTCCTCGGCGGCGCCAAGGTCAGAAGCGTCTACGCCCAGCTCTCGACCCAAGTCCATGGCGCCCGGACGGAGGGCGAGGACGAGGCCATCTGCATCATCGAGTTCGAGGGCGGCGCCGTCGGCGTCGTCGAGAACTCCTGGGCCAAGCCGGGCGGCATGGACGATTCCATCGAGGTCTTCGGCTCCGAGGGCCAGACCTACGCCGACATGCTGATGGGCAACGCCCTCACCACCTATAGCGAGGTCGGCTTTGGCTACGCGGTCGAGAAGGCAACGACCACCCGGGGCTGGACCTTCCCGGTGTTCGAGGAGCACTACAACTACGGCTTCCCGCAGGAGATGCGCCACTTCGCGCGCTGTGTGCGCGGCACCGAGGAGCCGATCTCGACCGGCGAGCTCGGCCGGACCGTGCAGGAGGTGCTGGTCGCCGCCTACGCCTCGGCCGGCGCGGGGCGGAAGATCGAGATGCCCTACCGCCCGAAGGGCATCGCCCTGCCGATCGATCTGTGGAAGACGCCGGGGCTCGCCGCCTCGACGCTGTGAGGCCATCCGGCGGGCCTCACCGCGGCACGCCCCCGCGCCCTGAATCAAGAAGGCCCGCACGAGGCGGGCCTTCGGCATTGTGATCGGAGGATCGGGGTCAGTTGCCCATGATGCCCTTGTAGCGGTTCTTGAAGCGCGAGACGCGGCCGCCGCGATCGAGCAGGTGCTGGCCGCCGCCGGTCCAGGCCGGATGGGTCCGCGAGTCGATGTCGAGCTGGAGCACCGCGCCCGGCTCGCCATAGGTCGAGCGGGTGAGGTACTCGGTGCCGTCGGTCATCACGACCTTGATCTCGTGATAGTCGGGATGAATGTCTTTCTTCATGGGTCGCTGAGCCTCGAAATTCGGGGGAGACGGGCCCGAGGCCCGCAGTTGGGGCGAGGATATAGCGGACGCGGCCGCGAACGACAAGTGGCCGCGGCCAGCTCAGCGCTCGGTCAGCTTCAGCTCGATCCGCCGGTTCTTGGCGTAGGCTTCGTCGGTGTCGCCCGGCTCGATCGGCTGGTACTCGCCGAAGCCCGCCGCGACCAGCC
>JAEVZM010000225.1 GCA_023392225.1 Pseudomonadota bacterium | reverse complement strand
CGATATTGGCGCGGTAGTTGATGTCGCCGGGGGCGAAGCGATGCCCGCGACCATGGCGCGGCAGGAACGCCACCCGGGTCGACCCGACGCGGCCGACCCGCACCACGTCCGACGGCTCGCCCCACGGACTCGCCATCGGCGCCTCGCGGAGGTCCTCCACCCCGGGGAGATCGTAGACTCCCGACCCGCCGATGATGCCGAGAAACGCCTTCACCGCCATGCCATCCTCATTCACGCCCTGGGCGACGGTCGTCGGCACCGTCGCGCTCCGGGTGCCACTTGCGTTGAACTGGACCCGGCTTCGTGGAATAAGCCGCGAACCCGCCGCGTCCTCAAGGGTTTCATAAACCTTGTACGACTACGAGACCTTCGCCTATCTCGACGTCCAGAAGACCGGGTCTTCCTTCATCGCGAAGCTGCTCGAGACCTTCGCCTCGGAGACCCTGGTGGCGTCGCGGAAGCACGGGCGCATCCGCAATCCGGAGCCCGACAAGTTCTATTTCATCTCCTGCCGCGATCCGCTCGACCAGCTGCTCTCGCTCTATTTCTTCGGCTGCTCCGGCAGCGGACACATCTACAAGACGATGGCGGATATCGGCGACACCGCCCTCTATGACGGCACCCCTGCCGGGTTCGACGCCTTCGCGCGCTTCGTGCTCGATCCGGCCCATGCCGTCCTGCTGGGAGAGGACTACGCGACGAGCGGCATCGCCCCTATCGCCGGGCTGATGACATTCCGATTCGTCGTGCTGTCCGTCTCGCGGCCGCTGCGCCGGCTCGCCACGTGCAAGACCCGCGACGACCTGGTGCGGCTCTATCGCCGCCATAACATGGCGCAGGCCCTCGTCCGCACCGAGTCGCTCAACGACACCATGCGCGAGCTCATCCGCGGGCCGCTCCAGGCCCGCCTTCGGGATCCGGACGGTGCCATCGCCTGGATCGATACCACCGAGCGGGTCAACGCCTCGAAGCGGAAGGATCGCGACCGGGGCTTCACGATCAGCGACGAGACGCGCCGGCTCGTCGAGGACCGGGAGTGGTTCCTGTTCGACGTGCTGGGCTATCCGCGCTACCTGCCTCCGGATCGCGGACTGCTGCAGCGCCTCCTCGGCCGCTGACCCGACACGCCAAAAGAGAAAGGGCCGGTGAAGCACCGGCCCTTCGATCTCATGATGCCGACCGGAGCGGTCAGTGCGCGACGGCAGCCCAGACCCGGCGCTTGGTGAGGTACATCAGCGTCGCGAAGACCGCGAGGAACACCAGCACCTGGAAGCCGAGACGCTTGCGGGCGACGAGGTGCGGCTCCGCGGCCCACATCAGGAACGCCGAGACGTCCTTCGAGTACTGCTGCACCGTCTCCGGCGAGCCGTCGGAATAGGTCACCACGCCATCGGACAGCGGCGCCGGCATGGCCAGGGCGGGCCCGCCCAGGAAATACGGGTTGTAGTGCACGCCGGCCGGAATCTCGATGCCGTGCGGCGGCTCCTCGCCGTATCCGTTCAGGAGGGCGTGGATATAGTCCGGCCCCGCCTCCTGGTACTGGGTGAAGAAATCGAGCACCGTCAGCAGCGGCCCACGGGGCGCCGAGCGCGCCTTGGCGATCAGCGACAGATCCGGCGGGGCGGCGCCGCCATTGGCGACAGCCGCGGCGACCGTGTTCGGGAACGGGTCGGGGAAGCGATCCGACGGGCGGCCGGGCCGCTCGAACATGTCGCCATCCGCATTCGGGCCGTCCACGATCTGGTACTCGGCGGCAAGTGCGGCAACCTGCGCTGCGCTATAGCCGAGACCGTCGGGGTCGCCGAGCGTCCGGAACGCAACGTAGTGGAGGCCATGGCAGGCGGAGCAGACTTCCTTGTAGACCTGGAAGCCGCGCTGCAGCTGCGAGCGGTCATACGTGCCGAACACGCCGGCGAACGACCAGTCCATCTGCTCCGGCTTCTTCAGCGGATAGTGGACCGTGCCGTGGCTTTCGGCTGCGGCTTCGGCGACGGCCTCGCCCTGCCCCACCGCCTCTTCCTCCTGGGCGATCGCGTTGATCGTCCCG
This sequence comes from Pseudomonadota bacterium, assembly GCA_023392225.1. Lineage (GTDB taxonomy): Bacteria > Pseudomonadota > Alphaproteobacteria > Rhizobiales > Kaistiaceae > Bauldia. The sequence continues at coordinate 2,268 of JAEVZM010000225.1, read as the reverse complement.
AGGCCGAAGCCGAGGGCCGCGATGCCGGCGACGAGGCTCTGACGAATGCGGCGGCTCACGACGTCATCCTTCCCAAACAGACTCACGACGCGCCTCCTGCAGCCGGTGCCGGCGCATGGCCGGACTTGGCGAGCACCGCCTCCGTGATGCTTGCCGGTCGCGGCTTCGGACGCTCGATCAGACCGAGCACCGGCATGATGACCAGGAAGTGGAGGAAGTAGTAGGCGGTCAGGATGCGCGAGGCGATCACGTAGCCGCCCTCTGCCGGCTGCGAGCCGAGATAGCCGAGGCCGAGGCAGACCAGCACGAAGATCCAGAAGAACTGCCGGTAGATCGGCCGGAATACCGCGGAGCGGACGCGCGAGGTGTCGAGCCAGGGCAGGAAGAACATCACCACGATGGCGGCCACCAGCCCGATCACGCCGAACAGCTTGTCCGGGATGGCGCGGAGGATCGCGTAGAACGGCAGGAAGTACCATTCAGGCACGATGTGCGCCGGCGTCTTCAGCGGGTCGGCCGGGACGTAGTTGTCCGGAGGGCCGAGATAGTTCGGCAGATAGAACACCAGCCAGGCGAAGAGGATGAAGAACACCACCACCCCGAACGCATCCTTGACGGTCGCGTAAGGCGTGAAGGGGACAGTGTCCTCCTTCGACTTGATGTCGATGCCGAGCGGGTTGTTCTGACCGGCGACGTGCAACGCACAGACATGGAGGACGACGACGCCGGCGATCACGAACGGCAGCAGGTAGTGCAGCGAATAGAAGCGGTTGAGCGTCGCCGTGTCGACGGCGAAGCCGCCCCACAGCCACTGCGTTATCGCTTCGCCGACCAGCGGGATCGCCGAGAACAGGTTGGTGATCACGGTGGCGGCCCAGAACGACATCTGTCCCCAGGGCAGCACGTAGCCCATGAACGCGGTCGCGATCATCAGGAACAGGATCAGCACGCCGAGGATCCACAGCACCTCGCGCGGCTCCTTGTAGGAGCCGTAGTACATGCCGCGGAAGAGATGGATGTAGACCGCGAAGAAGAACAGCGAAGCGCCGTTGGCATGCAGATAGCGCAGCAGCCAACCGAAGTTGACGTCGCGCATGATCGCCTCGACCGACGAGAACGCGAGCGTCCCGTGCGAGACATAATGCATCGCCAGCACGATGCCGGTGATCATCTGCGCCGCCAGCATCACCGACAGGATGGCCCCGAAGGTCCACCAGTAGTTGAGGTTCCGCGGCGTCGGATATGCGATGAACGAGCCGTGCACCAGCCCGATCACGGGCAGTCGGCGTTCAAGCCAACGGGCACCGCTGCTCGTCGGCTGATAGGTCGAATGGCCTTCCATTAGCTAGCCCCGCTCAGCCAATCTTCAGCTTGGTGTCCGAAATGAACGAATAGACCGGAATATGCAGGTTTTCCGGCGCCGGACCCGATCGGATTCGGCCTGCGGTGTCGTACACCGAGCCGTGACACGGGCAGAAATAACCCCCGAACGGCCCCTGCTGGCCGAGCGGCACGCAGCCGAGATGGGTGCAGATGCCGATCTGCACCAGCCACGCTTCCTTGCCGGCCACGGCACGGTTCTCGTCGGTGGCCGGAGCGTCGGCGGCAAGGTTGGCGTTGCGTGCCAGCGGATCGGGAAGCTGCGAGACCGGGACGGACTTGGCGTCGTCGATCTCCTTCTCGGTCCGGTTGCGGATGAATACCGGCTTGCCGCGCCACATCACGGTGAGCGACATGCCCTGCTCCAGCGCGCCGACATCCACCTCGATGCTGGCCAAAGCCAGCGCCGCGGCGTCCGGATTCATCTGGTCGATCAGCGGCCAAGCCACTGCCGCAGCACCGACGGCGGCCATGGCGCCGGTCGCGATGTAGAGGAAGTCGCGCCGCGTCGGCTGCGCCTCGTCCTCGACGTCAAAACTGCTTGCCAAGTTCGCTCCCCTGTCAGCCGGTGCCAGGCTCATTCATACAGACGCATTCCGGGAGATTCCCCAGAGCCCGCGCTTGTTTAGCCAGCGTGATCGGAATTTGTCCAGACCATGAGGCCGCTTTGCGCACATTGTCGCGGGGACCGTCGTCGCCGCAGCGGTGCCCATTGTGCCAAACCGGGCGGCTTTTCGCCAATCGCTTCAGTTGTCGAGGAGGCCCGGCAGGTCCTTGAGGAGGGAGTCGCGGACGAGATAGCTCACCGGTCCCTCCACCGGCCCATCGGCGACCATCATTCGGGCGAACACCACCCGCCGACCGTCCCTGTCGGCCCAGCCGACGAAC
>JAEVZM010000215.1 GCA_023392225.1 Pseudomonadota bacterium | reverse complement strand
GACGAGGAGGTCGTGTACTGGAACACGACCTTCCGGTCGGGTGCGCAGATGTGGACCGCGGCCTGCGCCATCAGCGCGCCCTCGTGGAAGCCGCAGAGGATCAGCTTCAGCTTGCCCGGATAAGTGTTGATGTCGCCGATGGCGAAGATGCCGGGCTCCGAGGTCTCGAACTTCGCGGTATCGACCGGGATCAGGTTCTCCTCGAGGTTCAGCCCCCAGTTGGCCACCGGCCCGAGCTTCATCGTCAACCCGAAGAACGGCAGCATGCGGCTGCAGGCGACGTCGACCTCGCCGTCCTTGCCCTTGACCGTCGCGGCCGTGAGCTTGCCGTCATCGCCCTTGAGGCCGGTGACCTGGCCGGTGACGAAGCGGATCTTCCCCTCGGCGAGCAGCGCCTTCATCTTGTTGACGCTGTCGGGGGCAGCGCGGAACTCGTCGCGGCGGTGGACGAGGGTCAGGCTCCTCGCCAGCGGCTGTAGATTGAGGGTCCAGTCGAGGGCTGAGTCGCCGCCGCCGACGATCACCACGTCCTGATCGCGATAATCCTCCATCCGGCGCACCGAATAGAACACCGACGTGCCCTCATAGGCCTCGATGCCGGGGACCGGCGGGCGCTTGGGCTGGAACGAGCCGCCGCCGGCGGCGATCACCACCACCTTGGCGATGAAGGTGTCGCCGGCATCGGTGCCGAGGCGGAAGCGGCCGTCGGGCAGGCGCTCCAGCGTCTCGACCATCTGGCCGAGGTGATAGCTCGGCTTGAACGGGGCGATCTGCTCCATCAGCTTCTCGACCAGTCCCTGGCCGGTGATCATCGGCCATCCCGGGATGTCGTAGATCGGCTTCTCGGGATAGAGCTCGGCGCACTGGCCGCCCGGCTTGTCGAGAATGTCGACGACCGCCGTGCTGAGATCGAGCAGGCCGAGCTCGAAGACGGCGAACAGGCCGACCGGACCGGCGCCGATGATGACGACGTCCTTCTCGATGACGGTTTCGGACTGGGACGCGGGGGACTGGGGCGCTTGGGCGAGATCGTTCATGGGTTCCGACAGCCTGTGCTCGATTTGGCGCGAGGCTTAAAGGCTCGCCTCGGCCAAGCAAAGCAACAAAGTTGCGCGCCGGCCTTGACCCTGAGCAAATTTGCGCGGCCGCGTCCCCCGCCCGGGAGCGGGCCCCGGGCAGCGCGCCGGATCAGCCCTGGCGCTCGGGAACCGTCACCACCAGGCCGTCGAGCTCGTCGCGGACCCGGATCTGGCAGGAGAGGCGCGAGCTCGGCCGGACGTCATAGGCGAAGTCCAGCATGTCTTCTTCCATCGGCTCGGGATCGCCGACGATCTCGCGGAACGCCTCGTCCACATAGACGTGGCAGGTGGCGCAGGCGCAGGCACCGCCGCACTCGGCCTCGATGCCCGGAACGCCGTTGCGGATGGCATTCTCCATCACCGTCGAGCCATTCTCGGCCTCGACCTCGTAACGGGTGCCTTCGTTGTCGATGTAGGTGATCTTGGTCATGAGTCCGGAGCTGGCAGGTGTCGGCGGGCGTGGGCTCGCGAGCGATCCGGCGGCCGATATAGGGGATTTGTCGGCCTACCGCCAGCCTTCCGGCGGAATTCGGCTGCGGCTCATTCGGTCAGGAGGCCGGTGATGGCGAACCGCGCTTCGCCGGCGGCCCGCTCGAGCGCGATCAGGCGACCGGTGATCGGCCCCTTCGCCAGCTCGATCTCGCCGGCGATATAGGCGATGGACAGGGCGCCGACGCCGCGGGCCGAGCCGACCAGGGTGTGGGCAGCCTCGCTCCGTGCCGTGACCGACTCCGCCGTCCGGATCCGCTCGATGCAGGCGCCGAGCTGCTGGATGAAGAGGCGAAGCACTTTTTTCTCGAGATCGAGATTGCCCAGCGTCTGGCTGCGCAGAAGGTTGAGATCGATCGCCTGCCTGCGGAGCGGCGAGCGACGCCCCTTCGCCTCCCCTGGAGTTTCGCGCAACGACATCAAGAGCCTCACCCGACCCGACCCGGACACCTTCGGGAAGAGCTTTATCGGCCTATGCCAAACGAGCCGTAAACGCGGCTCCGACAATTTCGGGCAATTCGATTAAAGTCCGATGGAGGATTCTTAAGAGATGGTTAATGCGCATCGTTAAGGATTTCTTTCCGGTTCGGCGGCATGAATCAACCTCCCGGCGAAGGCCCGATGACGGCCCGAGGTCCATCGCCCGGTGCGGAGCCACCCCCGCCGGCTCCCGCCGCCAGCCCTGATCGTCAGGGGAGAAGGCCGTTGTCCATGCTGTCCGCGGGTTTGCGCCCGGGGACGAAGTGTGGCGAGCCTGTGGCAGACGCCTGTCACAGAGCGGGAATTGTCATTCGTCGCCACAACCCTTACGCGATGAATCGACCTTCCCGGAACCGCCGATTCACCTCTTGGAAAGGCTGGTTCCAGAAGTGCCACAAGGGCATGGGAGGGCCGCCTAACCCTTTGCCGGAGCGGCTCGCGAAGCCGTGAGTTTCTTGTACGACCGCCATCAATGTGCCATTAGATTGCCTTAGCGGCAGTTGGATGGAGGCCAGGGTCGGTTAACGGCCCAGAGGCGCGACAGCTGCGCTGCGGCGGGGATCGGGTTTGGACCTGTGGGTGCAGGTCCAGTGTATCGTCAATCTGATTCCTCTCCGCGGAAGGGGGTGCGTGCGCTTGCCGGGTGCCTGTGTTTGCCCGGCTTGGCGGCCGACATTGTACCGAGTACGGACGCGAGGCGATTGGCATGGCAACGAATCCGCGAAAGACCCCGAACGACGCAGCCTTGTCGGCGGTCGAAGAGGCGCTGAGGCTCGACTTCGGGGCGGTGGACGAGGGGGAGAAGG
>JAEVZM010000212.1 GCA_023392225.1 Pseudomonadota bacterium | reverse complement strand
CTAGTTGGCTCGCTCGATGGACGGGGTGAGCGGCTCGAGCACCGGGCTCTGGTTGCCGGCATTGTCGCCGTCTTCGACGCCGTCGAAGAAGCAGGATTCGGGATCGCTCGTATAGAGGCGGAACTCGCGGGCGTCGCTGGCATGGAGATCGGGGCTGAAGCCGCTCGCGCCCTCGACCTCGAGCCGTTCGTCGACCGAGACCAGGACGCCGTCCGGCCGCGGCGTAAGGGTGATGCCGCCGCCATCCGCCTCGACCACGCAGGCCGCGCCGTCGCCGCGCGGCCGGCAGGTCGCATAGCCGGAGAAGGGCCCTCGCATGGTCTTCAGCATGAAGCCGAAGGCGACGTCGAAAGAGCGTGCCGTGCCGACCTCGTCGTATTCGCTGCGGGTCAGGTAGAAGCGCGTCACCGTCTGCTTCGGATGCTCGGCGAGGTGCTCGCGGCTGTAGGTGCGGGCATAGCAGGGCGAGATCCCGCCCGGTCCTGAGATGTAGCGCTCGTAGAAGGAGTCGGCCGCGTCGGACGACGAGGCGGCGGTCGCGAGGGCAATGGCGGCGAGCATCCTGCGCATGCCGCCACTATGCCACGATGCGGCGTCTCGTCCAGTGACCGGCGGGAAGGGCGGAGTCAGGCGACCGCGGCGAGGGTGGCGGATCGCGGCGGCATCCGCCCGGTGCGCAGCGCATGCGCCCAGTCCGGCCGGCCATTGGCTTCGGCCCGCGCTGCCGCAGCCTCGTGATCGTAGGGCAGGGCGATCATGTCGAGCCGGACCAGCCGGCCCTCTTCGACCGTGATGATCGCATAGCGGGCGAGCGGGGACCCGGCTTCCGAGACATGGGCGGGCTCCGCCGGGTCGTCATAGGCGGGGAGGCCGACGCTGCCCGGGTTGATGATGGTGCGACCGTCGTCGAGGGCGACCACCGACGGCAGGTGGCTGTGGCCGGTGAGGATGATGCTGCCGGCGACGCCGCCGAGGCGCTCGGCGATCGCGTCGGGGCGGGCCGCTGTGAGACGCCCGCCGGCCACGTCCTCGAGCAGGTAGGCATCGTCGTCGCCAGGACGGGCGTGGAACGCCATCACCCCGTCGCCGAGGTCGAGCGCCGGCGGCAGCAGCGTCAGCCAGGTCCGCTGGGCGGATTCGGTCTCGGCATGGGCGAAGCGGTCCGACGGCGCCATGGCCTCGGGGCGGTCGCGGCCGAGGATCCGGTCATGGTTGCCGCGGACCGTCGGCCACTGCAGCGCGATCAGGCCGGCGAGGGTCTCGCGCGGCCAGAGCGGCCCCGAGGCGCAGTCGCCGAGATTGACCACCTGATCGACCTCACGCCGGGCGAGGTCGTCGAGCACTGTCTCCAGTGCCGGAAGGTTGCCGTGGATGTCGGAGAGGATTGCGAGCCGCATCGATCGTCTTGCCTTAGGAGAACTGCCGACGACACTCGCCAATTCCGGTTAGCGAAGCGTGTATGGCCCGGCGTCCCGGCCGGCACCGGGCGCTCCCGCCATGCGTTCTTCCCATGGCAGCCCTGACAATGCGGCGCTTGTTGGCGATGCGCTGCATGCAAAGATAGGGGCAGTCAAAGGAGACCATCATGTTGAACACCCTCGCCGAACGTTTTCGCCGCGAGCGCGCATCCCGCCGCCTGTTCGAGCGGGCGCGGCTCGAGTCCGATCCCCTGTCCCATCCCGAGCTTCGCGGCCTGAGCCCGGCCGAGCTCGCCGACATCTCGCTCAGGTTCGGTCGCCGCTAGGCGCTGCCGTCTCGAACATCGTTTCGGTCTCGCGCATCTCGGCGCGGACCCAGGCCTTGAAGTCGCGCACCGTCTTCGGCTCGCGGCGGCTGGCCGAGGTGATGAACCAGTAGCCGAGCCCGGTCGGGGCCCGGCCCGGGAAGGGGGCCACCAGCGTGCCCGCCCGGAGCGCATCGGCGGCAAGGGTCTGCCAGGCCAGCAGCACGCCCTGGCCGGCAATCGCCGCGTCGAGCGCCAGCGCCGCATCGGTGAAGCTGTGGCCGCCCTTGAGGCGCCCGGCATCGAGGCCGAGCGGGGCGAGCCACATGTCCCAGGTCAGCGTCGAATTGGCGTCGCGGACGATCGACACGCGGTAGAGATCGCGTGGCCGTTTCAGTTTCGCCGCCAGCGCCGGCGCGCAGACCGGAAACACCTCCTGGGCGAGGAGGAAATCCGCCCTGACGCCCGGCCAGTTGCCGTCGCCGACGCGAAGCCCGAGGTCGACGTCCGACGTGTCGGGATCGATCAGAGTCACCGAGGCATCGAGCCGGACGGTGACCTCGGGGTGGCGCCGCGACCAGCCGGCGAGCCGCGGCACCAGCCACTTGGCGGCGAATACCGGCGCCACCGATATGGTCAGCACCGTGTCGGCATGGCGCCGCGCCAGCGAGATTGCGGCATCGAGCCCCTGAAACGCGGCGGCGAGCTGCGGCAGGACATTGCGTCCGAAGCCGGTCGGCACCACGCCGCGGCTCCGGCGCTCGAATACTGCCCGGCCGAGCTGCGCCTCGCACTTGATCACCTGCTGGCTCACCGCACCGACGCTGACCCCGAGCTCCTCGGCGGCGGCGGCCAGCGAGCCCAACCGTCCCACGGCCTCGACGGCGCGCAGTCCGTTGAGGCCGACATGCAGATTTTTCATATAGAAAACCTAAATGATGACCCAGACAATCTCCATTGAGAATAGCACGAGATGGCGCGAAATCCGTAGCCAAAGGGCATACGGAGGAGCTTCCATGTTGCAGAATTACTGGATGCGGCGTCGGCGCCGCCTGGCCATCCGCGGGCTCTATGCGAGCGCCTGCCTCGCCACCGATCCGCTATGGCACCCGGAGCTGCGGGCGATGAGCGCCGCCGAGCTCGCCGACATCCCGTTCCCGCGACCCGGCCGGGTCTCCTGACAGGCCCTGTCGCAACGCCCCTCCACACCGCTGGCGGTCGGCGCGCGCGGGATTATCATGGCCGCCGTCAACATGAGGAGGATGGCGATGATCCGGGTCGGGATCGGCGGGTGGACGTTCGCACCGTGGCGCGGCACGTTCTATCCCAAGGGGCTCAAGCAGGCGGACGAGCTGCGCTATGCCGGCGAGCACCTGACCACCATCGAGATCAACGGCACCTTCTACCGGACCCAGTCGGCTGCCTCGTTCGCCAAGTGGCGCGACGAGACGCCGGACGACTTCGTCTTCTCGATCAAGGGCCATCGCGCCGTGGTGAACAGCCGCGTGCTCGCGGAGGCCGGCGACGCCATCGCCTGGTTCTACGACAGCGGCATCCTCGCCCTCGGCGACAAGCTCGGCCCCGTGCTGTGGCAGTTCGCGCCCTACCGGAAGTTCGACGCCGATGATTTCGGCGCCTTTCTCGCGCTGTTGCCCAAGGAGCGCGACGGGCGGCCGATGCGCCACGTCGTCGAGGTCCGCAACGAGACCTTCCTCGTGCCGGCGTTCGTCGACCTGCTGCGCGGCCACGAGGTCGCCGTCGTCTATGCCGACTCGGACGACTATCCCGCGATCGCCGACGTCACCGCGCCGTTCGTCTACATGCGCCTCCAGCGCACCGCCGAGGACATCGACACCGGCTATGCCAGTTCCGACCTCGACCGCTGGGCCGACCGGGCGAAGACCTTCGCTGCCGGCGGCGCGCCGGACGATCTCGTCCGCTTCCATCCCGACGGGCCGGCGCTGCGCCCGCGCGATGTCTATGTCTACATGATCGCCGGGGCGAAGGTGCGGGCGCCGGCCGCGGCCATGGCGCTGATCGAGCGGGTCGAATAGCCCGCACGGCGCCATCACGTCCGCTTTCCGCGTGATTCGAAGCGTGACCAGAGGGCCGCATTCGCGCCGTATTCAAACCCAAGAACCTCCACCGTCGTTTTTCGTCGCCCTCGGCGTCGATGCGGCGCCCCCTGGGGCCGGGGGGACGCACCTCTCCTCGCTTTTTCGAGAGGCGCGGCACTCATGACAGGAACAACCAAAAGTGGGGTCACTTAAGACGCGCAGAAGCGCGCTTGGAATCTCCGTTGTCGCATTGCTGGCGGTGGCGGGTCTGTCAGGCCAGGCTGAAGCCGCCAGTCAGTGCGGCAAGGCGTCCTGGTACAGCGCAGGCAGCAAGACCGCGAGCGGCGAGAGGATGAATGCATCCGCTCTTGCCGCGGCGCACCGCAGCCTCCCCTTCGGCACCAAGGTGCGGGTGGAGAATCTCGCGAACGGCCGTTCCGTGGTCGTTCGCATCAACGACCGCGGTCCGTTCATCGGCGGCCGGGTCATCGACCTCACGCGCGGCGCGGCCGAGCAGATTGGCATGGTCCATTCCGGCGTGGCGCGGGTCAAGGTCACCGTGGTCGGCGGCAAGGGCAAGCTTCCGTCGAACTGCTCGTGACCTGAGCCGGGCTTTGGCCCGGTGCATTCAATCGGGGCGCGACCGAGCGCTGTCGTGCCCGGGCAAGCCGGTACCGTGCGGCCCCGGGC
>JAEVZM010000205.1 GCA_023392225.1 Pseudomonadota bacterium | reverse complement strand
GAGGGCGGTGTCGAACTCGAAGATGTCCTTGCCCTTGCCGCCCTTGAGGATGTCGTTGCCGCCCTTGCCGTTGAGGACGTCGTCGCCCTTGCCGAGGTCGATCTTGTCCTTCTGCTCGGTGCCCCGGAAGGCGTCGCCCTTCTTGGTGCCTTTGACCTTGGCGCCGTGGCTGTCGATGTAATCGAACAGCAGCGTTGCGTCGGCGAGGCCGCCGCTCTCGTGAGCTCCGCCCATCAGGGCGTAGATGGTGTCGTGGAGATCGCCGCGATCACCCTTGGCATTGGCGATCTTGAGGCCTGAGATCTCGATCGTGTCGGTGGTGCCCTTGATCAGGCCATTCTTGTCGGTCTTGAACGCGCCGCCCTTCTTGTAGCTCTTGCCGAGCGTGGCAAGCGTGACGTCGGTGAGCTTGCCCGACAGGGTGTGCGCGTTGAACTCGTAGGTGAGCGCCTTGCCGTCGAGGAGCAGCGCCTTGGTGTTCTTTCCGGCGATCTCGCCGAGCAGCAGCAGCTCCTTGCCGTCATACTGCCCCTTCCCGCCCAGGAAGATCGGGAAGCCCTCCATGACGAAATCGCTGAAGTAGCTGTCAACATAGGCGTTGTAGTCGACGCCCTTCTTGCCGTTGAGCTTGATCTTGATCATGCGGACGCTCCGTTCGCTGTCGGGGAGTAGCCGGCCCGAGGCCGGGGCCGGTCGTTAGCTGGAAGAAAGGGGGCCGGGGCCGCTGGGAGCGAAGCCCCGGCCCGCCTCCGGTGACGCGGCGGGCCGAAGCGCGCCGCGTCGGGCGACCCTCGGTGCTCAGAGGATGAAGTCGGCTTCCTTCATGGTCATCGCCTTGGAAAGGGCGATGGCGAAGTCAGCCTTGCCGTCGCCGTCGACGTCGCCGCTGATCAGCGTCTTGCCGCCCTTCTTGACGTAGCGGAGCTCGCCGGCCTCGCCGCTGAACTTCGCCTTGCCGATGTAGTCGAAGGCGCCGCTCTGGTTGAACGGATCGATGCCCGAGACGTCGATCTTGTCGCCCTGCTTGCGGCTGAAGTCCTTGATGATGTCGCGGCCCTTCGCCTTGACGGTCGAATCGGAGGCGAACTGGAAGACGAAGACATCCGCCCCCTTGCCGCCCTTGAGCACATCCTTGCCGGCTCCGCCGACCAGGATGTCGTCACCCTTGCCGCCGTCGAGCTTGTCCTTGCCGGGCCCACCGATCAGCGTGTCGTTGCCGTTGCCGCCCTTCAACACGTCGTTGCCGGCGCCGCCGTCGAGGACATCGTTGCCGTTGCCACCCTTGAGCACGTCCTTGCCGCCGAGGCCGGCGATCAGGTCATCGCCCTTGGTGCCCTTGATCTTGTCCTTGCCGCTGGTCCCCTCGTCGTAGTCGATCACATCGATGACGAAGGTCTTGGTGGCGGTGTTGCCGCCCTCGTCGGTCACGGTGATCGACACCGCGTGGCTGGTCGCGGTCTCGTAGTCGACCCCGGCCTTGAGCCGCAGCTCGTTGCCGACCAGCCTGAACTTGCCGGCATCGTCGCCGCTGATGGCGAAGGAGAGGGTCCCGCCCTCCGGGTCCGTGGCCGAGACGACGCCGACGACGGTATCGACCGGCGCAACCTCCGCCACCGAAGCGTTCGACAGCGTGATCCCGACCGGCGGAAGATCGTTGACGAGCGCCACGCTCTGGTCTGCGAAGCGCAGGGTCTCGATGCTGGTCAGCGTGGCGACGCCATCGGTCGGGTTGGTCCGCCGGTCGGTGACCGTGGTCACCCCGCCGACCGTAACAACCTCGTAGTCGGCGTAGTTGCCCGAGAGCACCCAGGTGTCTGCCCCCTCCCCGCCGTCGACGGTGTCGTTGCCGCCGCCGCCGGCAAGGATGTCCTCGCCGCCGCCGCCCGAGATCGTGTCGTCGAAAGCGGTGCCGACATAGGTGTCGTCGCCTTCCGAGCCGATGAAGATCTGGGCGTAGCCGTCGAGGCTGTCGGCGTAGGTGTCCAGACGCGCCTGGTCCGCGCTGGCCCCATACATGTGGGCCACCGAGAAGTTGTGGACCGGCCCGTTGGCCTCGATCTCGGACTCCTCGGTCGCGTTGCCCGGAATCGCGTTGGACAGGGTGAGGCCGGTGATGCGGAGCTGGATGCTGCCCCCGACGAGATAGCCGTTGGCATCATAGGTGCTGGCGCCGAGCGTGCCGTACTCGATCGTGTTGATCGTGCCGGCGACGGTGTGGGTGCCGAAATAGTACTCGATGTCGCCGTGGGCGAGGACGTACTTGGATGCCGCGTCGCTGCCATAGGCGATCACCATCTCCTCGCCGGAGAAGGCCGAGCCGTTGTCGAACACCGGGAAGCCGCCGCCGGTCGCGTCGGCGATGAAGCCGCCGCGGATGAAGGCCTCGAAGTCGATGCCGGTGGACGAGCCCGAGGCGTCGATCGTGATCGTGCCGGCCGGATCTCCCGGCCCATCGATCGCGACGGTGCCATCGGCGAACTCGAGATACTGGATGTCCTCGAGAACGTCGGTGCCGTCATTATCCTCGCCGGTCCGGCTGTCGGTGATGGTATAGGTGCCGTCGCCGTTGTCGGTCCATTCGTAGTCGGACCGATTGCCGCTGTAGACCGCGGTGTCCGAGCCCCCGCCACCACGCAGCGTATCGTTGCCCTTGCCGCCGGTGATCGTGTCGTCGAACAGCGTGCCGGTATAGACGTCGTCTCCGGCCGAGCCGATGAAGGTCTGAGCGTAGGAGGCGAGCGTCGCCTTGACGAATTCGATGTCCCCCGGCGAGTTGCTGTTGAGGCCGTACATCCACGCCTGGGCGACGATCTGCGCCTCGCCGAAGATGCGGTTCATCAGGCTCGAATCGTTGCTGAGGTCGAGCCCGGTGATCGTCACCTCGGGATCGGTGATACCGGCCGTCTCTCCCGTGGCCACACCGGTACCGAAGGCCATCTCGTTGATGGTCCCCGAGATGATGTGAGCATCTTCGCCGCTGATCGGATCGACCCAGTTGTAGACGAGGTCCGAGCCCTTCAGCGAGATCAGCGATCCGTCGCCGGTGTTGGCGTAGAGGAACTCGGTCGAGGGCGTGTCCGGGCTCCAGCCGCTGCCGACCGGCAGGAAGTTCGGCAGTCCGGCGACGACGTTGGCGAACGCCGCATCGAGGTAGGTGTCCCAGTCGATGCCGGCCGCCGCGGTGGAGGCATCGATGGTGATGCTGCCCCGTGCGGCGAGCCCGGTGTCGGTCGCCTCCGGTGCGTCGAGCACGTGGACCTGGAACGTCTTCTCGTAGGAGGTGCCACCGGCGTCGGTGGCATTGATGGTCACCTCGTGGAGCGCCGCGGTCTCGCGGTCGAGCGTGCCGTTGACCGTGAGATAGTAGTAGGTGTTCCCGCTCACCTCGCCCGGTGTGATCGAGAACAGCCCGCCCGCGTCGTCGGTCAGTTCGACCGTGGCGGGCACGAAGCTCGAATCGTACTGGATGACGTAGCCGATCTGGGTGCCGACCGGCGCGCTCTCCACGATCGCGGTATAGTCCTTGCCGGTCGGCACCGAGGACACCTTGAAGGGGTCGTCGGTCGACTGGATGCCGATCGTCTTGCGCGTGGTGTTGCCGGCCGAGTCGGTCGCCTCTACAACAAGGTCGTAGACGCCCTCGACGGCCTTCGAGCCTTCGAAGTCGAGCGGCTTCTTGATGACAACGCTGGTGGTGCCGTCTTCGTTGTGGCGGAGGTTGAAGTACTGGTTGTTGTCGCCCTCACCGGAGACCAGCGACCAGGTGATCGCGTCGCCCTCCGGATCGGTCGCGGACAACACGCCCACTTCGGCGCCGGTCCGGGCTGATTCCGATATGATGGCGTTGGAAATTGCGATGTCGGTCGGCGCGAGGTTCTCGTCACTCATTGCGCATCTCCCCTTGGAACGCGGGCCTTTGCATGCCAGCGCGCGTCCGAGGGGGCGGGGCGTCGCGAGCCTCGCTTGAAGGCGAAGGACGCTTGCGGCGACGATGCCGCTGCCAAGACCAGCCCGAGGCGCCCGCGCCTTGCGAGGCGAGCGCCATCCCTCCGCCTGAGGCAGGCCTCCGGCGTCTACGTTCGCTAGCGGTGGGGTGGCTGGGAGCGCCCTGAACGGGCCGATACCTGGCTACGAATCATCCGGGCGGACTGCCAGACGTCCCGCAGCACACGGAGCTGACTCGCCGGAGATTTCCTTGAACATACCCGCATCGCATGAACAGTCAATCAACTAAGAGTCGAAGAAAACAAGATGATAAGTCTTCCAATTATAATTCGACCTTGCAACCAACTATATTTTAAGCAGAGCTCCCAGTCGGACTTTTCAATCGGGTTTATTCGTCTCCCTCCGAGAATCGAGGCGACGAAATCTCGAGACGTCCTCTATGCGATACCCGCCGCTAATGTGGCGCCGCACGAGCGTAACGGCCCGGCGGCTCGCCGACGTGGCGGCTGAAGGCCGTGCTGAAGGTGCTTGCCGAGGCGTATCCGACGTGCTCGGCGACCGCGGCGATGTCGATGTCCCGGCGTTTGAGGAGGTCCTTGGCGAGCGCCATGCGCCAGGTCAGCAGATACGCCATGGGCGGCATGCCGACCTGGCGGGTGAAGCGGTCGAAGAAGGCGGAGCGGGAGAGCGCCGCCTCCCGGGCGAGCGTCGCCATCGTCCAGGGCCGCGCCGGGTCACCGTGCATCCGCCGTATGGCTTCCGCCAATCGGGCATCGCCGAGGCCGCGGAGCAGCCCTGCCGGGGCGTCGGTGGCGGGCGCCTGCCGCAAGGCTTCGATCAACAGGATCTCGACCAGCCGCGACAGCACCAGGTCACGCCCCGGATGCTGCGTGGACGCCTCGTCGATCAGGAAGCCGACGAGGGTCGAGAGCCGCGCGACACCACGGACGCGGAGCTGCCCGGGGAGGAGCGAGACCAGAAGCGCGGCATCGTCCCCCTCGAAGGTGAAGTAGCCGCCAAGCAGGCGAACGCTGGGCGGCCCCTCCTGCCGTCCGTGGCGAACCTCCCCATCCGCCTCTGCCGCGGCGTGGGGGTCGATGAAGGTAGGAGTGGCCGGCTCGAAGCCGGACATGGTGAAGCCGGGCGTCCTCGGCAGCAGCACGAAGTCGCCAGCCTCCAGCGTCAGTGCCTCCTGCCCGTCGACCGCCAGGCGACACGATCCCTCGATCACCACCGCAAAGCTCGGATGACCGAAGTCGGCATAGCGAACGGCCCATCGCCCGGCGCCGCTGATGCCCTTGGTGAAGATCGTGCGGGGGCGGAGCAGGCCCACGACTTCGGAGAGTGGATCGACCATACTCGGACTTTTGCAAATAAAACACGGACTATCAATCGTAGATCGTCCGTCCCGGCGTCCGTACCCTGCCTTCATCGACAATCCCAAGACGGAGATGAAGCATGAACACCATCCTGATCACCGGCTGCTCCTCGGGCTACGGGCTCGAAACCGCGCGCACCTTCCTCGCGAAGGGCTGGCGGGTCGTCGCCACCATGCGCACCCCGCGCGCGGAGATCCTGCCGCCCTCCGAGGCGCTCCGCATCCTGCCGCTCGACGTGACCGACGCGGCCAGCATCGCCAATGCCATCGACGCGGCCGGGCCGATCGACGCCCTGGTCAACAATGCCGGCATCGGCGTCGTCGGCGCGTTCGAGGCGACGCCCCTCGCCCATATCCGCAAGGTGTTCGAGACCAACACCTTCGGCACGATGGCGATGACCCAGGCCGTCATCCCGCAGATGCGCGCCCGCCGCTCCGGCGTCATCGTCAACGTGACCTCGAGCGTCACCCTGGCGCCGATGCCGCTGGCCGCGGCCTACACCGCCAGCAAGCAGGCGATCGAGGGCTTCACCGGCTCGCTGGCCCATGAGCTCGCCCATTTCGACATCCGCGCCAAGCTGGTCGAGCCCGGCTATGCCCCGACCACGCGCTTCGCCGAGAACACCTCGGTCCGCGTCGAGGATCTCGTCCCGGAGACCTATGCCAACTTCGCCGGGCCGATCTTCGCCGCCTTCGCGCATCCGCCGCTGATCACCCGGGAGGCCGATGTTGCTGAAGCCGTCTGGGCGGCGGTCAACGACACCACGGGCCAGCTTCGCTTTCCAGCCGGTCCGGACGCAGTCGCCCTCGCCCACGCCGCGTGACGCCAATGCCGGCGGCACGATGACCGCTCCGGGCCGGCCTTGCCGGCCTGGAGCTTCAACGACGCCCCTGCCCCTTCGATCCGTACCAGACTCGTGCGCCGGTTCGATCGACCGGCCCGATTGATCCGCGTCAAGGACGCGAATGCGACCCGCGAAGATGATGCGAGGAAACCACGTACATCGTCGCATGAGGGGAAAAGGCCAGATGAACCGACATGCCATGCGCGCTGGCGCGCAGAAGGATGCAGCGTCATGAGCGGCAAGCCCCTGGTGATGCCGCTCGAGACGGTCGGGCGCGGAGACGTCGGCACCGTCGGCGGCAAGAACTCCTCGCTCGGCGAGATGATC
>JAEVZM010000135.1 GCA_023392225.1 Pseudomonadota bacterium | reverse complement strand
GAGCTCGACCAGGCCAAGCGCAAGGAGATCTATCGCCAGGCGGGGGTGATGCTGCGCGACGAGGGCGGTGTGATCATCCCGATGTTCAACAACTATGTTGATGCCACCAGCGACAAGGTCGGCGGCTGGGTGGATGACCCCAACGGCGAGCTGATGGGCAGCCACGCGCTGACCAAGTGCTGGCTGGAGGCCTGACGGGTTCTTCTCGGAAGCGGGAAACTCGCCGCACGACAATAGAAAAACCCGGCGGAAACGCCGGGTTTTTCTGTTCGGGACAACCGTTTGGGTCAGGCCAGCGAGGCGGTGAAGCGCTGGATGCGGCTGCAGGCTTCTTCCAGAAGCGCCTCGGAGGTGGCGTAGGAAATGCGGAAGTTCGGGCCAAGGCCGAAGGCCGAGCCGAACACCACCGCCACGCCTTCGGCTTCCAGCAACTCGGAGCAGAAGGTCTCGTCGCTGTCGATCACCTTGCCGGTCGGCGCCGTCTTGCCGATCAGCGCCGCGCAGGACGGGTAGACGTAGAACGCGCCTTCGGGCGAAGGGCAGGTGATGCCGCGCGCCTGGTTCAGCATCGACACCACCAGATCGCGGCGCGCCTGGAAGATCGCCTTGTTCCTGGCGATGAAGTCCTGCGGGCCGTTGAGCGCTTCGACCGAGGCCCACTGCGCGATGGTGCAGGCGCCCGAGGTCTGCTGGCCCTGGATCATGTCCATGGCCTTGATGAGCTCGATGGGGCCTGCTGCGTAGCCGATGCGCCAGCCGGTCATGGCATAGGCCTTCGACACGCCGTTCATGGTCAGCGTGCGGCTGTAGAGCTGCGGCTCCACCTCGGCGATGGTCTTGAAGACGAAATCGCCATAGGTCAGGTGCTCATACATGTCGTCGGTCAGCACCCAGACCTGCGGGTGCCGCAGCAGAACCTCGGCGAGCTCTTTCAACTCGGCCTCGGTATAGGCCGCGCCCGAGGGGTTGGACGGCGAGTTGAGCACCAGCCACTTGGTGCGCGGGGTGATCGCCTTTTCCAGCGCCGCGCCGGTCAGCTTGAAGCCGTTGGCGTCGGTCGTCTGGGCAAAGGTCGGCGTGCCGCCGCACAGCAGCACCATCTCGGGATAGCTGACCCAGTAAGGGGTGGGAATGACCACCTCGTCACCGGGGTTCAGCGTCGCCATGAAGGCGTTGAACAGGATCTGCTTGCCGCCGGTCCCGACGATGGTCTGCTCGGGCTTGTAGTCGAGGTTGTTCTCGCGCTTGAACTTGCTGGCAATCGCCTCGCGCAGCGGCGCGATACCGGACACCGGCGGGTACTTGGTCTCGCCGCGGCGGATCGCCTCGATCGCCGCGGTCTTGATGTTGTCCGGGGTGTCGAAATCGGGCTCGCCCGCACCAAGGCCGATGACGTCACGGCCTTTCGCTTTCAGCTCGCGCGCTTTCTGGGTCACCGCGATGGTCGCAGAAGGCTTCACGCGGGAAAGGGCGTCGGCAAGGAAGGCCATGACTTTTATCTCCATTCATGGGCGCCTGAAATTTGGCGGCGTTTTTCATGTCGGATTGCGCGCAAAATCGCAAGTGCTGCGTCAAAAAGGACGGGACAAATCGTCCAAAGGTTCATCTCGTTAATGCGCGGTTAAACCTTGTATGCAAAAGTTGCCCGTCAAATTTGGAGCAAACAAGAATCGTGTCTCGCACTGTCGGGTCGGCCCATATCATCCGACAGGATGGCGGAGTTTCCTAGGGCGCTTGGGGAGGGTTCGTGCTGGGAACCGCATTCCAGCCAATTTTCGCCTTCCAGCCGGGCAGCAAGCCGAAGGTAGTGGCCTATGAAGGGCTGGTCCGGCCGTCCCTGGGTGGAGAGCGCATTTCTCCGGCAATCTTCTTCAGCGCGGTGGCGGCTTCGGAGCGCCTTGAGGTCGAGACGCTGACGCGTACGCTGCACTTGTTCAACGCCGCCGCCTTTCTGGCGACGGAAGCGATGATTTTCGTCAATTTCGATCCATCCCTGTTCACCGAGCAGTCGGTCGCAGACAGTTCGCTGCAGGACATGCGCATGGTGATGGGAAAGGCGGGCATCCATCCGCGCCGCGTGGTCTGCGAACTGACTGAGCAGAAGGCAGCCTCGCCCGAGGCGCTGAAGGCTTTTGTCAATGCGCTGAGAGCGAACGGGCTGAAAGTCGCGATCGACGACTACGGAGCCGAGGATTCGGACATCAAGCGTGTCGAGGCGCTGCGTCCGGATATCGTGAAATTCGACGCGCAGTGGATCAGCCACATGATGGGCTCGGGCGCGGGGTTTGCGCTTCTGACCGCCATGGTGGAAAAGTTTGCCGAACAGGGCATCACGACCGTCTTCGAGGGCATCGAGGAGGGGTGGCAACTGGAGCTTGCGGAAAAGTCGGGCGCCTCGATGGTGCAGGGTTTTGTGCTGGCGCGGCCCGAAATCGTTTCTTCCGAACTGGCCAGCAAGAACGCCTTCAAGGCGAATGAGCCGGGGTCGGCACCGGCATCTGCCATACGCAAGTCGCCCGGTCGAAAGAAGCCGACATGACCAGTGCGGCCGCAATCCGCGAGGCGATCGTCACCGACGAGATCGGCATCGCGACCGCGGTTTTGGGACCGTACCGGCTCAAGAGCGTCTTCCAACCGATCTTCTCACGCTCTGGAGGCACGCTGCGGCTGACGGGTGTGCAGGCCACCGCGGCAACTCTGGGCAATGGACGGCCAATTGGCAGCGGCGCGGATCCAGCCCCCGCGGCAAACATGGATGCGGCCGGCATGGCCGAGCCCCTGAGCCTGGCGCTTCACCTGCGCAACTACGCCAATATCGGCGTTGCCGGGCTGGACCTGCATGTGAATTGCGTTTCGTGCCCCGGCGTCGACCTCCTGGCTGTCCTGACCACCGTGCCGATGGCCCGGTGGGACGATATCGTGCTCGGTGCCGAAAAGCTGGTTTGCGAGATCGCCCCGGCCGAAAGCCGGGAACACGCATTCTGGCAAGCCATAGATGACTTGCGCTGGAAAGGCGTTCGCCTCGCCGGCACATTCGGCGCCGAGCGGAAGTTTCCTGCGGAAGT
>JAEVZM010000120.1 GCA_023392225.1 Pseudomonadota bacterium | reverse complement strand
TCGGCGTCCTCATCATCGTCGAGCCGGGGCCGTCCACGTTCCAGCCGGCGGCGCTGCTCTCGCTCTCTGCCGCCTGCTGCTACGCCGGCTACAACCTCAGCACCCGCCTGCTCAGCGGCACCGAGTCGCCGGCGAGCATGCTGCTCTACCCGGCGGTGTTCGCCACCATCCTGATCACCCCGCCGCTGCCGTTCGTCGGGACCCTGCCACCCGACTGGCTCGTCGCCGTCCTCATGCTGGTGATGGGCGCCGCTGGCGGGCTCGGGCACTGGTTCCTGATCGTGGCGCATCGCCGGGCCCCGGCGTCGCTGCTGGCACCGTTCCAGTACACCCAGGTGCTGTGGATGCCGATGTTCGGCTATCTCGTCTTCAAGGACGTGCCGGCGGGGAATACCGCGCTCGGAGCGACGATCATCGTTGCGAGCGGGCTCTACATCCTCTACCGCGAGCGCGTGCACCACGACGGCTGAGGCCAGAGGCGCAGCGCGGGTGAGCCGAGATCGTGTGAGAACGAGTTTCTGGGGAAAGGGAAGAGATGCAGAAGGTGGACATCCTCGTGCCGGGCTCGCTGCCGGAGACGACCATCACCACGCTCGCCGAGACGTTCGCCTGCCACCGGGCGGGCGGGCATGGCGAGGTCGATGCGATCGTCGCCCGTGACGGCGGCAAGCTGCGAGGCATGGCGCGTGGCGGTCACTTCGGCGTCGATCGCGACCTGATCGACCGGCTGCCGAAGCTCGAGATCATCGCCAATTTCGGCGTCGGCTACGACGGCATCGACCTGGTCCGCTGCGCCGAGCGCGGCATCGTCGTCACCAACACGCCGGACGTCCTGACGGAGGAGGTGGCGGATACCGCCCTTGGCCTTCTCCTCAACACGGTGCGCGAGCTGTCGGCCGCCGAGCGCTATCTCCGCGCCGGTCGGTGGGAGCGCGACGGCAACTATCCGCTCACGAAGGCGACGATGCGCGACCGCACCGTCGGCATCGCCGGTCTCGGCCGGATCGGCCTCGCCATCGCCCGCCGGCTCGATGCGATGGGCGTGCCGGTGGTCTACTACACCCGCACCGAGAAGCCGGGCATTCGCTACCGCTATTTCAGCGACCTCAAGGTCATGGCCGAGGCGGTCGACACGATGATCGCGGTGCTGCCCGGCACGCCGGCGACCCAGCGCATCATCAATGCCGACATCTTCCGTGCGCTCGGGCGGGAGGGCATCTTCATCAATATCGGCCGGGGCGCCACGGTCGATGACGCCGCGCTGATCGAGGCGCTCAGGACCGGCGCCATCCGTGCCGCGGGGCTCGACGTGTTCACCGACGAGCCGCACGTGCCGGCCGCGCTGATGGCGCTCGACAACGTCGTGCTCCTGCCCCATGTCGGCTCGGGCTCGGTCTTCACCCGCAACGCCATGGGCCAGCTGATGATCGACAATCTCACCAGCTGGTTCGGGGCGGGCAAGCCGCTCACCCCGGTGCCGGAGACCCCCTGGCCGCCGAAAGGTTAGCCGGAGCGGCTATCCCTTCGCCTCGCTGAAGCGGATGCGGTTGCCGAACGGGTCGGTGACCTGCATCACGCGCGCGTTCCACGGCGCATCCGTGATTCCGGGGCGCAGGTAGCGGTAGCCGTGGGCGTTGATCTCGCGGTGGAAGGCGTCGAGCCCGCTCATGTCGACGAAGACGAGCGAGCCCGGCGTGCCGTCGCCGTGGTGCTCGCTGAGGTGCAGCACCATGCCGCCCCGCGAGACCTGCATGTAGAGTGGCGCACCGTCCTCGAAGCGATGCTCCCAGTCGAGCTTGAAGCCGAGGAAGCCGCAGTAGAACTCGCGCGCCTTCTCGACCGAGAAGATGCGGAGCACGGGGACGATGCGCCGGGCTTCCATCGGCTTACTTCACCCAGGTGCCGCCGAGCTCGTCCTCGATGTGGATCCGGATGATCTCCTCGAAGTTCTGCTCGGCCTTGAAGCCCAGAGCCGGGGCGCGGGTCGGGTTGAAGTTGCGCGGCCAGCCCTCGACGATCTTCATGATCACCGGGTCGGGCTCGTGGCGGATGCGGTTTGCCACGGCGTCGCCGGCGACCTTGCGGAGCGCCGCGATCTGCTCGCCCACCGTCACCGAGACGCCCGGCATGGTGAGGTTGCGGCGCGGGCCGACCGCGGCGCCATCGACCTCGGCGGCACGGATCAGGAAGTTGACCGCCGAGCGCGGGCTGGCGTGCCAGTGGCGGACGTCCTCGGAGACCGGCAGGACTGCCTCGTGGCCGGCGAGCGGCTCGCGGATGATGCCGGAGAAGAACCCGGTGGCCGCCTTGTTGGGCTTGCGGGGGCGGACGCAGATGGTCGGCAGCCGGTTGCCGACGCCGTCCATGAAGCCGCGGCGGGTGTAGTCGGCGAGCAGCAGCTCGTCGATCGACTTCTGTGCGCCGTAGGAGGTGAGCGGGGTGTGGTGGAAATCGTCCGGGATGGCGTCCGGGAAGGGGGCGCCGAACACGGCGATCGACGAGGTGAAGACCACGCGCGGCCGGTAGCCGTCGCCGATCTTGCGGATCGCGTCGAACAGGTAGCGCGTACCGTCGAGGTTGATGCGGTAGCCCTTGTCGAAGTCGGCCTCGGCTTCGCCGGAGACGATTGCGGCAAGATGGAAGATCACGTCGGGACGATCCGCGACCAGCTGCTCGGCGGCGCCGGG
This sequence comes from Pseudomonadota bacterium, assembly GCA_023392225.1. GTDB lineage: Bacteria > Pseudomonadota > Alphaproteobacteria > Rhizobiales > Kaistiaceae > Bauldia. The sequence continues at coordinate 493 of JAEVZM010000120.1, read as the reverse complement.
CGTCGACAGGTCGGCCGCCTTGGCGGTGACCGCGAAGGGCGCATCCTCCGGCTTGGCCGGCTCGACCACGTCGACGAGGGTCAGCTTGTCGATCGCCTTGCCGTTGAGCGCCTTGTCCTTGATCAGCCGCTTGGTGAGCTTGACGCCGACCATGCCGGCGGCTCCGATGATCAGAATGTGCATTGCCGTCCTTCTTCCCCTTGGGTCGATTGGCGGGGGCCGCTCTGTGCGTCGACTTCAAGCCCCGTTGCGTCTCAATGGCCCGATGGCGGCTGGAAGACAAGTGCCGGCCGGCGTTTCGGGCGTTTGCAGGATGGTGCCGGCCCTTGGTATCCTGGGTCGACCCGAGGCTTGATCGGGCAGGAGGGGGCGACCATGGCCGGATCGGGCGAAGGCTTTCCACGACGGCAGATCCTCGGCGCGGGTCTCGCGGCGGGCGCGGGTCTCGCGGCAGGGAGCACGGCCATGGCGGCGACACCGGAGGAAGCGCGGA
>JAEVZM010000090.1 GCA_023392225.1 Pseudomonadota bacterium | reverse complement strand
GCGGCGCGGACGGATCGGCCAGGTCCGTCCGTCATTGAGGTCGAGGCCCCATATCCGGTTGTCGACCTTCTGCCAGGGTCCTTCATGGCAGTAGGTTGCGATATTGGGAGCCCCCGGGGAGGCATTGACGTGGCCGATCCACGCCTGCTTCGCGATGACCTCCCGGGCCTCGCCCGTCACCGCGTCGATCGCCACGATCACCGAGCGCGGCTTTGCCGCCCAATATTCCTCGAACCCGACGTAACCCTTGAGCAGATCGACCGCGAACCGCTGGCTCAAGTCCTCGTAGTGGACCGTGCACAGGTGACGCCCGTCGCTGGTCACGGAGATGATGTTGTTGCTGTAGCCGGCAGGGCTTCGATAGAGGTCCCGTTCGTCGAGCGACCTGAGGTCGAGCGCAATCAGCCGGTCGCCGCGCCAGAAGTAGACCTCCTCCCGACACGGGTTGAGGCATGAGAACATCAGCTCGTCGGTTACCCGGCCTTCGTCGGTCAACTGGCGGAACGCCCCGGTCTTCAGGTTCATCGAGAAGAGGTCGGTGCTTCCCGAGCGGTTCGATGCGAAGATCAGGCGCCGGCCACCCGCATGCCAGCCCGGATTGGTGAAGTAGAGATGATGGCTGTCGCCCGGCCCGTCGGTCAGGCGGCGGATCCGGACACCGGTCGTCGGATCTCGGGCGAGGCTGATCTCCGAGGGATAGATCGTCCCCTTCAGCCCGGAGCGCCGCCGATCCTCTCGCTTCCGCCGCGGCTTCAAACGCCCCAGTCGCATCAGCAGTGTCGTCAAGACCTCACCCCGCCGCAGCGCGTCCGCCGCATCTCTTTCACGACTCCGGCGGTGCCGTCGCCACGCTCGCCATTTACACGCATATCGCCGTTGGCTAGGTAAGTCTCGCATCGCGCGTTTGACCGTTCATGTGCCGCTTTCCGCCTGAGAAGGGTGGCGCCTCGAACCATCGTTCCGCCTTTCGAGAGCTGGCCACGGACCGGGAGACCGGCATGCACGAGACGAGTACCAAGACAACGCCAATCTGGCTGCACTGCTTCTCGGCCGCCTCCTTCGATCGACCGCTCTACGTCGCCGATTCCGTCTTCGCGGCGCACGGGCCCTTCCTGCTCTGGCTCGCCGGCGCCCTTCGTCCCCGCCGGGTCGTCCAGCTGGGCATCGGCGCCGGCTCTGCCTACTTCGCCCTCTGCCAGTCCTTGCGAGCCCACGCCGTCCCGGCGGAGTGCTCGGCGATCGCCTGGCCAAGCGGGCGAGACGAGGCGGTGCTCCTCCACAGCGTCGACGCATACAACCGGTCCACCTATGCCGACTTCTCGAGGGTGCTGCCGCTATCGCCCATTGATGCGCTGTCGCGGTTCGAGACCGGCTCGATAGACCTTCTTCTTCTCGGCGACGACGACCCCGCAACGGTCGAGGTCGAGCATCTCGCGGACTGGCTGCCAAGGCTCTCGGATCGGGGCGTCGTGCTCGTCGGCGACGGCCCGGCGACGCGACAGCTCCGGACCCGGCACCCGGGCTTCACTTTCCTGCATGGCGGGGGCCTCCACGCGATCGGCGTCGGAGACGTGCCGCCGCCGGCATTCCGGCTCCTGCTCGACGCCGATCTGGATGACACGGCGCGGGACATCGTCCGGCGCGGCTATGCAAGGCTCGGCGAGGGGATCGTAGACCACGCGCGCGCAGCTGCGGCCGGGGCTGCCGTCGACCGGCAGACCCAGACGGAGACTGAGCTCGCCCGCGCCGCCTTGCAGGCGGATGCGCTCCGGACGGTCGTTGCGAGATTGCTCGCCGATGCCTCGAGAGGGGAGGCCACGCGGGCGACGATGACGGCCATCGCGAGACAGCTCGCCCGGGTGGAGCGGCGCACCGGCAAAGCCCAGAAGCGCACGGCCCGTCTGGTCGATGGCCTGGCCGATACGCTGTCACGACGCTCGCTCTTCGGCTGGGGTCCGACGGCGACGAAGACCACGAAGAGAAAGCGCACGCGACGAAAGGGTGAGGGCAAGACAGGACAGGGACCCGCCAAGGTGAATGCCGCGCCGGCGACGCCGGCACCCCCGCTGCCGACGCCCCCGCCACCGACACCAGGCCCCATGACCGCCTCGGAAGGGCTCGTCGACGCGGCCATTGCAGTGGTCAGGAACGAAGGATGGGCCGCATCCGAGCCGATGTGGCAAGAGATCCACGACCGCAAGCTGATCGTGCCCCGGCCTGCCCCCGCGGAGTCCCAGCCGGCAGTGGACGGCGTGTTCGAGGAAGTCACGCCGCGCAGCACGCGCCGCGACACCCTCCGCTGGTGCATCTACACGACCTTGTTCGGCGCCTATGACGACCTGCGGGCGCCCGTCGATCCTCCGGACGGCATCGACCTGCTCTGCTTCACCGACACGGACGCCCGCCATGACGGCTGGCGCTCGATAAAGGTCGACACGGCGGAAGGTCCGATCCGCGACTCGAGGCGCTACAAGCTCCTGCCACACCGCTTCCTCGCCGACTACGACGCCTCCCTCTATGTCGACGCAAACCTCCTCCTTTCCGGCGACATCGGCCGCTTCGTCCGGCGCTGGTGCTTGGACCGGCCGATGGTCATGTGGCGGCACGCGGTGCGTTGCGACGTCTACGACGAGGCGATCGCCGTGCTGGCACGATCGAAGGCAGACCCGGCGCGGGTCGTGCGCCAGATGGTCGAGTACGAGGCTGCCGGGCTCCCCCGATCGACCGGACTGGTCGAGGCATCCTTCATGTGGCGCGACCATCGGGACGCGGCCACGCGCACGCTCATGGAGGCATGGGACGGTGAGCTCCGGCGGCAGTCCGCCCGCGACCAGTTCAGCCTCGGCTACCTGATGTGGAAGACGGGAATCCGGCCCCAGGTGTTCCCCGCGAGCCTCGGCACGGCCCGCCGGAATGTCGTGTCGTCGACCGTCCCGCACTACGCGGTCGGCGACAAGCATCGGATCGCCGTCCCCCGTCCAGCCATGCGCAGGCTTCCCGGCAAGCGGAGGATCGCGTTCCTCGTCGATGAGACCTACGCGACATCCGGCTCGACGCTGATGCGCGGCCACCAGCTGGCCGACATCGTCAGGAGCCATCTCGGCGAGCACTACGACGTCGAGGTCGGCACCGATCTGGACGTGCGCGATGCGATCGTGGTCCTGACCAAGGGCCGCCTGCAGCGCATCAGCGCGTACGAGATGCAGCGGGTCGCGCGCGCCGCCGCTGCCACCATCGCCGATTTCGTCGACGATCCGGTCCGCCCGAACCTTCTCGAGTTTCTCGATGTGCTCTGGGCCTCGTCCATCGGCGCTCTCAACGCCTCGCTCGCAACCCGGCCGCTCATTGCGACCGACCTCGTCACGCACCACGTCGATCCACGCATCCCGCGCTGCGCGCCCGCGGCGCGCTTCGCGGCTGGGTATTTCGGCGAGCCCACCAATGCGGTGCTCACGGAGGAGATCGCGCGCTCGGTCACCGTGGTGCCGGTTGACACGAAGGCGGAGAGAAGCGGTGACGGGTGGATCGCCGAGCTTGGCGAATTCTCGCTACACTACGCCGTGCGCCCGACCCTGCCGCCCAAGATCCACAAGCCGTTCCTGAAGGGCTTCGTGGCCGCCCGCAGCGGCGCCAACATCATGATCGACCGGTCCGACGGTGACGCTCTCGCCTATCTCGGCGAGGACTATCCCTATCTCCTCCCGGACAACACGCCCGCAACCATCCTTGCCGGCGTCGAGTTCGCCCGCCAGTCGTTCGGCAGCCCGACATGGCGTGACGGGCTTGAAGTCATGCGCCACGTCGAGACACTCTGTACCCCGGAGCGCGTAGCCCACGAGGTCAGCCGGTCGTTGCGACGCTTCGAATGAGCGCTGCCCGTCCGGCGCGAGGGCGGCCCATGGGTCTCCTCCCCTCTGGCGCCAATCGTCCGGAATGGGCCACCCGGAGCACGGTCGCCGACACGTCGAACCACATCAGCTTGCCGCGACAAGCGCGGCGGGCACAGCCGCGAACGGTGGTCGCGGCGATAGCCGTCCGCGGCGCCGCCTACTGGAGGAGGCCGAGGCGCTGCTGGGCCTGCTCGAGATGGCGCCGGATCGCCTGCCGGGCGCCATCGGCATCGGCGTCGGCGATCGATTCGAAGATGGCGACGTGCTCGTCATAGGCCTGTTCGCTCCAGCCGTGCTGCCGGGCGGAGTTGGCCCGGGCGGTCCGGATCGCCTCGCCGAGCACGAAGGACAGGAAATCCAGGAAGCGGAGGATCTGCTTGTTCCGCGAGAACTCGGCGATCTGGCGATGGAACTCGATGTCCGCCTCGACGCCGATCTCGAGCGGACCGGCCTGGTCGGAGAGCCGCGCGAGGATCCGGCGGAGCGAGGTGACGTCCGAGCGGTTGCGGCGCGCCGCGGCCAGTGCCGCAGCCTCGCTCTCGACGCCGATGCGCAGCTCGAAGATCTCGCGCAGGTTCACCATCTCCTCGGCGCTCGCCGGACCCATCCTGAAGGTCCGCGGGGCATCGCCGGCCTGGGCGACATAGACGCCCGAGCCGCGACGGCTGATCACCATGCCTTCGGTCTGCAGGCGCGAGATCGCCTCGCGAATCACCGTGCGGCTGACATTGAAGGCGGTGCTGAGGGCCGCCTCGGTGGGCAGCCGGTCGCCCGGGCGCACGCGGCCCGCTTCGACATCGTCGCGGATCGCCTCGACGATCCGGTCCGACAGGCGGTCAGGCCGGATGATGGGCTTCGCCCGGATCTTCGCCGTCGCCACCGCCCGCCGACTCACGCTTCCTCCACCCGAAGCATCTTTCCTGGATTCAGCAGCCATTGTGGATCCAGCGCCTTCTTGACTGATAGCATCAATTCGAGCTCCAGAGGCGTCCGATAACGCGCCAGAGACCCCAGTCTCAACTGCCCGATACCATGCTCGGCACTGAATGTGCCCTGTGCCGCGACCGCCGTCCGCTCGACCATCTCGGTGATCTCGCTGCCGAAGGGCGCGATGGCCGCCACGGGGCTGCCGTCGGGGGGCAGCACATTGACATGCAGGTTGCCGTCGCCGAGATGGCCGAACACGTTGAGGCGCGCATCCGGGAAGCGCGACGCGAGCTCATCGCGCAGCTCGCGGACGACGGTCGGGATGGCCGAGATCGGCACCGCGATGTCGTGCTTGATCGAGCCGCCCTCGGTCCGCTCGCCTTCGGAGATGTCCTCGCGGATCGCCCATAGCGCCGTCCGCTGCGCCTCCGACTGCGCGACGACCGCATCCTGCACCGTCTCGTCCTCGAACAGCGCCTCGAGAGTCGCGGTGAGATCGGCCACCGGATCGCGCTCGCCGCCCTGCACCGCGACCTCCGCCAGCACATAGGCGGGGTGGCGCCCGGCGAAGGGGTCGCGGTTCTGCGCCGGTGGCTTGAGGGCCAGCGCCATGCCGGTCTCGGTGAAGTATTCGCACGACGTCAGCTCGTGCTCGAACTCGCGCTTGAGGCGGAGGAACACCGCCATGGCGGCGTCGAGCGAGTCGATCGCCATGATCGCCGTGGCGTAGCTCCGCGGCTTGTGGTGGAGGCGCAGCGTCGCCGCGGTGATGATGCCGATGATCCCCTCGGAGCCGATGAACAGCTGCTTCAGGTCGAGCCCGGCATTGTCCTTGCGGAGGCCGCGCAGGCCATTCCACACCCGTCCGTCCGGCAGCACCACCTCGACCCCGAGCACGTGGCTGCGCATCGAGCCGTAGGACAGCGCCTGGACCCCGCCGGCATTGGTGGCGATGTTGCCGCCGATCTGGCAGGAGCCCTCGGAGGCGAGACCGACCGGCAGCATCATGCCCGCTTCGTCGGCGGCGCCCTTGGTCTCGGCCAGCGTCAGCCCGGCCTCGACGGTCATCGTGCCGTTCACCGGGTCGAGGGCGCGGATCGCGCGCATCCGCCGGAGATTGAGGATCACCTGCGGGCGACCGGCGACCGGCACGGCCCCGGCGACGAGGCTGGTATTGCCGCCCTGCGGCACGATCGCGACGCCGTGGCGCGCGCAGCTCCGCACCATGCGCGCCACCTCGTCGGTGCTCGCCGGCAAGAGCACCGCCGTCGCCACGTTGCTCACCAGCCCGCGCCAGTCGGACTCGAAGTGGCGCGTCTCTTCCCGGCCGATCACCAGCGACTGCGCGGGGAAGTCGCGCGAGAGTTCGTTCAACAATTCCGCGCCAGCAGCCATTCGCGACCTTCCCCCGAAGTTGTACGATAAATGATATATAACTAGATTGACACAGGACGGAAGCGCTCAATAGGATTGTTCCAGAACGTGGGGGAGAAGACGCCATGAGGCGAAGCGTGCGGCTTTCTGTTGGGCAGGCGATCGCCCGGTTTCTGACGGCACAGCAGTCGGAGCGGGACGGCCATCGTCAGCGTGTCATCGGCGGCGCGTGCGGCATCTTCGGCCACGGCAACCTGTCCGGCATCGGCCAGGGGCTCTACGAGTGCGGCGGCGAGATTCCGTTCTACCAGCCGTTCCACGAGCAGAGCATGGTGCACACGGCCGTCGGCTATGCGCGGGCCAAGCGCCGCCTCTCGACCTTCGCCTGCACCGCCTCGATCGGCCCCGGCACGGCGAACATGTACACTGGCGCGGCGAGCGCGACGGTGCAGCGCGTCCCGGTGATGCTGCTCGCCTCCGACCACTATGCGACGCGCCGGCAGGGCATCGTCCTGCAGCAGCTCGAGCACGCCACCAATTTCGACCTCTCGGTCTCCGATGGCCTCCGCACGGTCAGCGCCTTCTACGACAAGATCGTCCGGCCCGAGCAACTGGTGCCCTCGCTCCTCGAGGCGATGCGCGTGCTGATGAGCCCGTCCGAGACCGGCGCGGTGACGCTGTCGATCTGCCAGGACACCCAGGGCGAGGCCGGCGACTTCCCGGAAGAGCTGTTCGAGGAGCGGGTGTGGACCGTCGCCCGCCGGCCGCCGGAGAGCGCCGCGATCGCCCGCGCCGCCGAGCTGCTGCTCGCCGCCGAACGGCCGCTGATCATCAGCGGCGGCGGCGTCTACTATTCCGAGGCCGAGGCCGAGCTGCGCGCCTTCGCCGAGAGGTTCGGCATCCCGGTGGTGGAGACCGTCGCCGGCCGCAGCACCATGGCCGGTGAATCGCCGATGGCCGCCGGCGCGCTCGGCATCGCCGGCAACCTCGCCGCCAACCACCTCGCCAGCCGAGCCGACCTCGTGCTCGCGATCGGCACCCGCCTCACCGACGTGGTGACCTGCTCGCAGACCCTGTTCCAGGACCCGGACGTCCGCTTCGTGTCGATCAACGTCGCCGGTCGCGATGCCGCCAAGCTCGGCAGCCACGCAGTGCTGGCCGATGCCCGCGCCGGCCTCGAGGTTCTCGGCGAGGCTGCCGCGGCGAGGGGCGTCGCGCCGCGCGCAAGCTGGCGCGAGGAGCTCGACCGCGCCCGATCGGACTGGAATGCGTTGGTCGCGCCGACGCTGGTGCCGACGCCCGGCAAGATCATGACCCAGGCCCAGGCGCTGCATGTGGTCAACAAGGCGATGCACGAGGATTCGTATGTCGTCGCCGCCGCCGGCAGCCTGCCGGGCGACGTCATCAAGCTGTGGGACACGCGCGGCAACCGCCGGGCGCATCTCGACTTCGGCTTCTCCTGCATGACCTACGAGATCCCGGCCGGCATCGGCCTCGCCCTTGCCGGCGAGCGCAACGTCGCCGTGGTGGTCGGCGACGGCACCTATCTCATGAACCCGAGCGACCTCCTCGTCGCCGCCCGGGAGAACGTCAAGCTGACGGTCTGCGTGTTCAACAACCACGGCTACCAGATCATCCGCGACCTCCAGACGCTGACCACCGGCGGCAGCTTCGCGACCGAGTTCCGCGGCCGCGACAATGCCGGCCAGACCAACGGCGCCTATCTCGACATCGACCTCGCCGGCAACGCGGCGAGCCTCGGGGCGCGGGTGCACACCGCCTCGACCGTCGCCGAGCTCGAGGCGGCCCTCAAGGAAGCGGACGCGACGCCCGGGCCGACGGTCATCGTGATCGAGGTCGACCCCTACCAGATGTCGGTCGCCACCAAGCACGCCTTCTGGGACATCGCCCCGCCCCAGGTCTCGACCAACGAGAAGACGCAGGAGCTGCGCCGCTCGTACGAGGACCGCCGGGACAAAACGCAACGCCACTACCTGTGAAGGCGGCAAAGGAGCCCTTGATGAGCCAGGAACCCGTCTCCGACCCAGCCCTGTCGTCGCCGACCGTCGACAACATCATCAAGCCGATGGGCCACTACCCGCTGTCGATCGTTCGCGGCGAGGGCGTGCGGTTCTGGGACGAGGAGGGGACCGAGTATCTCGACGCGGTGTCGGGAGAGTGGGTCGTCAATCTCGGCTATCGCCACCCCAAGGTCGTCGAGGCGATCAAGAACCAGATCGACCGGATCGACTACGTCACCCCGGTGTTCGAGAACGAGATGCGGACCAAGCTCGCCGCCAAGCTTCTCGAGCATGCACCGGAGCGGATGAAGGGCGTGCTGTTCGCCCTCAGCGGTGCCGACGCCGTCGAGGGCGCCATGCATCTGGCGATGCGGGCGACCGGCGGCAGCGAGTTCGTCTGCCTCTACAGCGCCTTCCACGGCACGACCTTCAGCACGCTGGCGCTCAGCTATTCCTACCCGCGCATGATCGACGGCGCCAAGGAGGGGCTCGACCGCTACCTCACGCGCCAGATCCGCGTGCCCAACTACAACTGCTATCGCTGCCCCTTCGGCCTTGAGCCGGGCAGCTGCGACCTGATGTGCGCGCGGTTCATGGAGACCGCGATCAAGCACCAGCCCGACGCCAAGGTGGCGGGCGTGATCATCGAGCTGTTCCAGGCCAATGGCGGCATGCTGCCGATGCCGGACGGCTACATCGAGACGGTGCGCGACATCTGCACGCGCCACGGCATCGCCCTGATCGTCGACGAGGTGCAGACCGCGTTCTGCCGCTGCGGCGACATCTTCGCCTCCAACGTCGTCAATGCCGATCCCGACCTGATCATCATGGGCAAGGCGCTCGGCGCCGGCCTGCCGCTGTCGGGCGTGGTCGCGGCCGAGGGCTTCACCTCGCTCCGCGGCTGGGAGGCCGGCTTCACGCTGATGTCGACCCCGGTGGTCGCCGCCGGCAGCCTCGCCATGCTCGAGGTCATGGACGAGGAGGATCTCGGCCGGAACGCGCGCGAGATCGGCGCCCATTTCATGGACCGCCTCAACGCCATGAAGGATCGCTACACGATCATCGGCGACGTCCGCGGCCTCGGCCTGATGATCGGCATCGAGCTGGTCAAGGATCGCGAGAGCAAGGAGCCGGCGGACGAGCTGGCCGGCGCCGCCTGGCACCACGCGGTCGACAAGGAGCGGCTGCTGATCGGCAAGACCGGTCCGGTGTTCGGCGACTACGGCAACGTGCTCAAGCTCAAGCCGGCGGTCAATACGACCCTCGCCGAGGCGGACGAGATGCTCGATCGCTTCGAGCGTGTCGTCGCCTTCGCCCAGGCCCGTCTCGACACCACGCACTGAAGGGAGCGCCGTGACCCCCCGATACCCACGCTGGGGCTTTCTCGCCGCCCTCGACTACGAGACCTGGCCGGCCGAGAAGGTCGCCCAACACCTCGCCGGGCAGGGCTATGCGACGGTTGAATGGACGCTCGCCCATTTCGACCCGCGCCGGATGTCGGACCGGGAGCTCGACGACGTCGTCGCCACCACCCGCCGGGCCGGGCTCGAGGTCTCCGAGATCGTCGTCCAGCAGGATCTGCTCCATCGCGATCCCGCCGTCGTGGCCGAGCGCGTCAAGCTCACCGTCGACGCGGCCCGGGCGGCAGCGCGGAACGGCATCGGCATCGTCAACGTGCTGACCGGCCCGACCCGGTGGGAATCCGACCATGTCGCCGTCGGCACCGCCATGCCCGAGGGCGAGGCGTGGCGCATCGTCCTCGACGCCATGGAGCGCCTCCTCGACGGCGTCGCCGAGGTCGGCTCGGTCGCCGCGCTCGAGCCCTGCTGGGGCGGGCTGTCGCACGACCTCCACTCGACCGGTCCGGTGCTCCGCCGCTTCGGCACGCATCCCGGCTTCGCCATCAATTTCGACCCGAGCCACTTCGCCCTCGCCCGCGACGACATGGATTGGGCGATCCGCGCGCTCGCGCCCTACATCCGGCACGTCCACATCAAGGACGTCGCCGGCACGCCGGGCCATGACGGCCGGGAGTTCATCTTCCCGCTGATCGGCGAGGGGCTGGTCGACTGGCCGGCGTTCTTCGCCAGCCTCGACGCGGTCGGCTATCGCGGCGTCATGTCGGTCGAGTTCGAATCCTATCGTTACTACCGGACGATCCTGAAGTCCGACCCGGCGCGCGCTTCGGCCCTGTCGATGGAGCAGCTCGTCGCCCTCGAAGAGTTCATCCCCGAAGGAATGTTCGCATGACGTCTGCGGTGAAGGTCGGCGTGATCGGCCTTGGCGAGGTTGGCCGCCACCAGGTGAACGGGGTCCTCGCCGCCGAGGGCGCCACGCTCGCCGCGGTCGCCGACTTCGACAAGGACCTCCTCGCCGCGACCGTGAAGGCGACCGGCGCCGAGGGCTTCGCCACGGCCGACGCGCTGATCGCCGGTGCCGATGTCGACGCGATCATCATCTGCGTGCCGCACAAGTTCCACCACGGCCTCTGCCGGAAGGCGCTCGAACGCGGCCGGCACGTGCTCGTCGAGAAGCCGGTGACGGTCACCACCGCCGAGGCGGACGACCTCGTCGCGCTCGCCGGCAAGAAGGGCGTCCTGTTCGGCGCGAGCCACAACCAGCTGTTCTATCCGCCGCATATCTGGCTGCGCGAGGCGATCGCCGAGGGGCGCCTGCCGCGGCCGACCGTGCTCCGCCTCAAGCTCGCCATCGGCGGCAAGCTCGGCGGATGGCGCGCCGATCCCGACCTCACCGGCGGCGGGCTTCTCTTCGACGCCGGGTTCCACCGCTTCTATGTCGCCCGCTCGATCATGGGCGAGGTGGCCGCCGTCACCGCCCGGCTCGACACCGACGACCCGCACGGCGTCGGCGAGAATGTCGGAATCGTCGTCCTCGAGTTCCGCGACGGCGGCCGCGCCGTGATCGAGGCCGGCTACTTCGCGCCGGCCGGCGTCTTCGACGACTCGGTCGAGGCGGTGACCGCCGATGCGCTGGTCCGCATCCCGGGCCTCGAGGCGCATTTCGAGAAGTTTTCCAGCGAGCCCGAGCTGATGGTCTTCCGCGACGGGCGCTGGGCCACGGAGGAGGTCGCGGTGGTGGCATGGCCGGAGACGGTCGCGCGCTCCGTCGCGAACTTCGTCGATGCGATCAAGGGGAATTCGCCCCTCGCTGCCGATGGCGGCGAGGCGCGACGCATCGTCGAGATCGTGGAGGCCACCTATCGGTCTTCCAAAGAGGGGCGCCGGATCGAGCTCTAGTCCTCGGCACCGGCTGCAAAACAAAGGAGAAGGGGAATGCGAAAGCTATTCGCGATTGCCGCCGTTGGGTTCTCTGTCGTCGCCTCGGCTTCCGTCGCCCAGGACAAGCCGAAGATCGGCATGCCGATGACGACGCTGAACGACGCGTTCTGGGTCGACTACGTCAACTTCGCCCAGAGCGCCGCCGATGCCTATGGCTACGAGCTGATCGTCACCGACGCCCAGAGCCGTGAGGACAAGCAGCTCTCCGACATCGAGACGCTGGTCAATGCCGGCGTGAAGGGTATCATCCTCACCCCGCTCAGCGAGCCGCTCGGCATCCAGGCGATCGAGCTGCTCGACAAGGCCGGCGTGCCGGTGGTGGTCACCGACACCTATCCCGGGCTCGAGCCGGCCGACGTTCCGAACTACCTCGCCTTCATCAAGCTCGACGACGAGACCGCCGGCTACAACGTCGCCAAGCATCTCATCGAGACGGACGGGGTGACCAAGCTCGTCGGCATCGGCGGCGTGCCGGGAATCTCCACCTCGGAAGCCCGCAATGACGGCCTCAAGAAGGCCGCCGCCGAGCATCCCGAGGTCGAGCTGCTCGACATCCAGTACACCGACTGGACGCTCGCCAAGGGCCAGACGGTGATGGAGGACTTCCTCACCCGCTTCAGCGACATCGACGGCGTCTGGGGCGCGGGCTCCGATCCCCTCCTCGGCGCCATCGTCTCGATCGAGAACGCCGGCCGCGAGGGCATCAAGCTCGCCGGCATCGACATCACCGAGGCGGCGCTCGACGCGCTCGACGAGGGCAAGCTGTCGATGCTCGCCGGTGGCCACTGGGTCATGGGCGGCTACGGCATCACCATCATCCACGACCATCTCAACGGTCACGAGACCGACCAGCCGGTCTACGAGATGAGCCTCTACTACCTGACCAAGGACGGCATCGCCGACTATCGCGCCAAGATCATCGATCCGCTCAAGGACGGCAAGTCGCTGGTCGACTGGAACGCGATCAGCAAGACCGCCGACCCCTCGGTCAACCACGCCGACGTCTTCAACGTCATCAAGCCGTAACGGACGACACCATGACCGCCGGCGCCACTCTCGACGTGCAGCAACGCGTGGCCGAAGCCGCGCCGGCGGTTCTCCTCCGGGTCGAGGGGCTCGAGAAGAGCTACGGCCCGATCCGGGCCATCAACGACATCTCGTTCACGCTGAAGCCCGGCGAGTCGCTGGCGCTGTGCGGCGAGAACGGCGCCGGCAAGTCGACCGTCTTCAAGGTCCTCGCCGGCGAGGTGCGGCCCGACGCCGGGACCATGATGGTCGGCGGCAAGGCCTACCAGCCATCGTCACCGGCCGCGGCGGTCGCCGCCGGCGTGTCGATGGTCCACCAGGAATTCAACATCCTGCCCAACGTCACGGTCGCCGAGAACGTCTTCGTCGGCAGGATGGACGGCTTCAGCCAGCTCGGTCGCGTCAACTGGCGCCGGCTCTATGCCGAGACCGACGCGCTGCTCAAGCGGCTGCGCCTCAGGATCGACCCGCGCCAGCCGATGCGCGCCCTGTCGCCGTCGGCGCAGAAGATGGTCGAGTTCGCCCGCGCCCTCTCCACCCGCCCGCGGGTGCTGCTGCTCGACGAGATCACCGCCTCGCTCGACCATGACGACGTCGAGACGCTTCAGGCGGCGATGGCGCAGCTCCGCGCCGAGGGGGTGGGCATCGTCTATGTCTCGCACCGCCTCCAGGAAATCTTCCGCCTGTGCGACACCGTGTGCGTCATGAAGGACGGCACCGAGGTGGCGATGATGCCGGCGGCCGAGCTCGACGAGCCGAAGCTCTCCGCGCTGATGGTCGGGCGCGACCTCGAGGACTGGGAGCGGCCGGCGGCCGATGCCGCCGCGCCCATCGCCTTCGAGGTCGAGAACCTCTCCGGCGCCGGCTTCGCAGACGTCTCGCTCGCGGTGCGGCGCGGCCAGACGGTGACGCTCGCCGGCCTCGCCGGCTCCGGCGCCGACGAGATCCTCGAGGCGATCTTCGGCGTCCGGCCGGTGACCGGCGGCACGATGCGGATCGAGGGCGAGAGCTTCGCGCCGGCCGGGGTCGACGCCGCGATCGCCCGCGGCATCGCGATGGTGCCGAAGGAGCGCGCCGTCGAGGGCCTGATCGACACCTTCGACATCCGCACCAATATCGGCCTCGCCAGCCTCAGCCGCCTCAGGAAGGGGATCCTTCTCGATCGCGCCCGCGAGCAGGCGATGGCCGAGGAGGGCTTCCGTACGTTCCGCATCAAGGCGCGCGGCCCCGCCGCGGCGGTGCGCGAGCTCAGCGGCGGCAACAAGCAGAAGGTGCTGCTGGCGAAGTGGTTCGCCATCGGCCCGCGCCTCATCCTTCTCAACAACCCGACGCGCGGCGTCGATGTCGGCGTCAAGTTCGAGATCTACGAGCTGCTGCGCTCGCTCCGCGAGAAGAACCAGCTTGCCGTGCTCATGGCCTCGGAGGACAGGGCGGTGGTGGTCCGCATCTCCGATGTCGTGATCACCATTCGCCACGGCCGGGTGTCGGGCCGCTTCGAGGGCGCCGACATCACCGAGACCAATCTCATCAACGCTATGCTCTGAACCAACCGGGTCGCCATGGTTTCCACCTCCACTCCCCAGTCCTCGACGCTGGATCGCAGCACCCTCGAGCGGATGCGGGCCTACTTCCCGTTCATGGTGCTCGTCATCGTCTGCGTCGGCTTCGCCATCTTCTCCGACCAGTTCGTCACCGCCCGCAACTTCGAGACGGTGCTGCGCCAGACCGCGGTGCTGTCGATCGCGGCGATGGGCGGCACCTTCGTCATCCTGATGGGCTCGATCGACCTCTCGGTCGGCAGCGTCGTCGGGCTGTCCTCGGTGGTCGTCGCCTTCTTCATGCAGTCGATGGGGATCGCCGCGATCCCGACCGGCCTCGTCGTCGGCGCGCGGATCGGGGCGATGGTCGGCTTCATCTACGCGAAGCTCAAGGTGCCGTCCTTCATCGTCACGCTCGGCGTGCTGGTCGCCGGCCATGGCGCGATGCTGCACATCACCGAGGGCCGGCCGATCATGGTGCGCGACGCGTTCCTGCGCTGGATCGGCTCGGGCGACGTCGCCGGCATCCCGACCATCGTCATCGTCGCCATCGGCGCCTTCGCCATCGCCTATTTCATCCAGCACCACACCGTGCTCGGCCGCAGCATCGTCGCCATCGGCGGCGGCGAGGTGGTGGCGCAGCGCTCGGGCATCCGGGTCGACCGGGTGAAGATCCTCACCTTCATGCTCGCCGGCATCTTCTCCGGCCTCGCCGGCATCGTGCTGGTCTCGCGGATGGGCGCCGGCAGCCCGACCGCCGGCACCGGGCTGGAGCTCGACGTCATCGCCGCGGTGGTGATCGGCGGCACGCCGCTCACCGGCGGCATGGGCGGGGTCGGCGGCACCGTCATCGGCGCGCTGATCATCGCGGTGCTGTCGAACGGCCTCAACCTGGCCGGCGTCTCCTCCTACACCCAGCTCATCATCAAGGGCGCGGTGCTCGTCGCCGCGGTGATCATCTCGATCGACCGCAAGAAGATCGGCATCATCAAGTGAGACCCGAGGACGCGATCGCCGCCGCCCGGGGCTATGTCGAGGGCGTCGCCGACCAGGACGCCGCACGGCTCGCCGCGCTCTTCGCCGACAGCGCGGTGATCACCGGCCTCGACGAGGGCCAGTGGATCTCCGTGCCACGCGATCGCTGGATCGCCTTCGTCTGCGCCCCCGAGCGGCGCGGCGCCGGCGGCCGCGACTTCGTCGTCCGCAGCGTGGTGATCGAGGAGAGCGTGGCGACGATCGTCGTCGAGACGCTGTTCAACGGCTTCCGTTACCACGACATGCTGGTGGTCGGCGCCCATCCGGACGGCCCGCGCGTCCTCTGCAAGGCCTTCCACCAGTTCCCGCGCGCCTGACGCACTGACACGCGCCTGCGCGGCGCTCCCCCCCGACACGAGACCGGCCTTTCGCGAGACCGGCGCCCGGACGATGCTGTAGGCTGGCGTCGGTCGCCGAGTTCTGGGAGGAGCGAAATGACCGTCACCAGCCTGATCAATGCCGCCGTGTTCGATGGCAGCGGCGGCCCGTCCTTCGCCGCGACCGTGACCGTCGCGGACGACCGCATCCTCTCGGTCGTGCCGGGTTCGGCCCTGCCTCCGTCCCTCCCGGCCGATGCCACGGTGCTCGACTGCACCGGCTGCACCATCATGCCGGGGCTCACCGAGGCGCACTGCCACATCTCGTTCAACGACATCCGCTCGATGCACGAGGTGGTCGCGATCCAGCCCGAGGACCATGTGCTGATCTCGCTCCGCAACGCCCAGATGCTGATGGAGCGGGGCTTCACCAGCCTCTACAGCGCCGCCGCCGCCAAGCCGCGCCTCGACGTCGCCGTCCGCGACGCGGTGACGAGAGGCCTGTTCACGGGGCCGCGCATCCGGGCCGCCAGCCAGGAGATCTCGCCCTCGGGCAATCTCGGCGACCTCAACAACAACTACCTCTCCCTGCCGCGGAGCCTCGCCTTCACCATCACCTGCGACGGGCCGGCCGAATTCACCCGGGAGGTCCGCCTCGCCGCCCGGGACGGCGTCGACAACATCAAGATCAACGTCTCGGGCGACCGCGACTGGGGCCACATGCACGCCGACGACCGGACCACGGTCATCTCCGAGGAGGAGGTCGCCGCCGTGGTCGCCGTGGCCAAGGCGCGTGGGCTGACCGTCAACGCCCACTGCACCAGCTCCGAGGGCGTCAAGATGTGCGTCCGCCAGGGCGTCGAGGTCATCTACCACGCCGTCCATGCGGATGAAGAGGCGCGCGACATGCTCGAGGCGGCGCGGGATCGCGTGTTCGTCGCCCCGGCGCTCGGGCTGCCGATCACCATGCTGCGGGAGGGCCGCGACCACGGTCTCGACTGGCCGGAGGCGAAGGTCCGCAGCCTCGAGACCGAGCTCGAGACCACCCGCGCCTGCATGCGCGACCTCCAGCGCCGCGGCGTGCGGGTGCTGCCGGGCGGCGACTATGGCGCCTTCGTCACCAACCCGATCGGCACCAATGCCCGCGACCTCGAGCACTTCGTCGACTTCCTCGGCTTCTCGCCGGCCGACACGCTGATGGCGGCGACCAGGCACGGCGGCGCGCTGATGCAGCGCGGCGATGAGCTGGGCCAGATCCGGCCGGGATTCCTCGCCGACCTCCTCGTCGTGCATGGCGATCCGCTCGCCGATATCCGCATTCTCCAGGAC
>JAEVZM010000084.1 GCA_023392225.1 Pseudomonadota bacterium | reverse complement strand
ATCACGCTCATGGCGTAATCGAGATAGCTCCGCCGCATCTCGTCGGTGATGAAGATCGGCTCGATGCCGGTGGGCTTGTCGCCCGGCTCGTCCGGCGCCTGCGGCGGCGGGGTTTCGTCAGCCAATTGTATCGCTCGGGAATCGTTGCGGAAACTTAGGCGGAACCTAGGGTTTTCGCGACCTGGTTACAAGCTGAAACACCGCTCCGGCGGGAATATGTTCCCTTTTTATTTCAATGACTTAAGAGGCATCACGCGAACCGGAAGGCGGGCTGTCGCACGATCGGGTGCGGAAGTGGCGGGAATCGTGACAATTCCGGATGTCCGGAACCCGTCGGCGCGGTGCCGGCAAGCCCTACTTTTCCCGGCCGGGGATGCCCGCAGGCGCCTGCTCTGGCGCGATTTTTCCGGAGAGGTCGCGCTTGCGGCGGCGCGTGACGCCGCCCGCGCCGGAACCACGCACCCCGTCGCGGCGTTCATCTTTCCGCTGACAACGATGATGGGGAGCACCCGCATGCGTGAACGGATCGTAATCTCGGCGGACGATGGCCAGCTCAGCTTTGCGGAGCGGGCTCTCTCGGTGGTGCTGGGGCTGGGCATTGCCGCCGCCTCGGCCAAGCCGAGGCCGAATGTCGTCCTCAACATTCTCGGGCTCGCTGCAGGCTCCTACCTCGCCTGGCGCGGCGCGACCGGTCGGGATCCGCTGAATGTCAGCGTCCTCGACGATCGCGCCTGAGCCGGGGTACCCCTACCCCACGTCCCGCCGGCGGCCGACAATCAGGCCGTAGATGAAGAGGACGATGATCGCACCGACGATGGCGCCGATGAATCCGGCGCCGTCATCCGGGCCGTACCAGCCGATTTGTTGGCCGAGCCAGGTGGCGACGAAAGCGCCGACGATCCCGAGGATGGTCGTCAAGATGAAGCCGCTCGGCTCGTTGTTGCCCGGCATGATGAACTTCGCGATCACGCCCGCGACGAAGCCGATGATGATGGTCCAGATGATCCCCAAGAGGATGCCCTCCAAGCATGCGGCGCCGGTCGCGCCGTGGCGCCATAACGCCCTCCGGACGCGAGGGTTCCGCGGCTCTACGAGCCGGGCTTGGAGAGGATGCGGTCGAGCTTCGCCTGTTCTTCGGCGGTGAGCCCCGGCGGGGCCGGCGCGGCGCCTGCCTTTCTGCGCCGCATCACGCTGAACGCCGCTGCCCCTCCGGCGAGGAGGAGCAGCACGGGCGCCGCCCAGAGCAGTGCCGTCCTGAGGCTGAAGCGCGGCGTGAGCAGCACGAACTCGCCATAGCGGTCGACCAGGAAGTCCATGACCTCTTCGTCGCTGTCGCCGGCGACGATGCGCTCGCGCAGCAGCACGCGGAGATCGTGGGCGAGCGGAGCGTCGGAGTCGTCGATCGACTGGTTCTGGCAGACCATGCAGCGCAGCTCGGCCGAGAGCGCCCGGGCGCGGGCCTCGAGCGCCGGGTCGTCGAGCTGTTCGCTTGGCGTTACGGCGAGCGCGCCGGAGACGAGGCCGAGGACCGCGACGAGGCCGAGGAGGAGCCGGCGCATGGCGCTCACTCCGCCGGCACCGCCACGGCCTTCCGGGCCGGGCGCGGCGCGCCGACGCGAAGCCGCCGGTCGCTGAGGGAGAGGATGCCGCCAAGCGCCATCACCACCGCACCGAGCCAGATCAGCGTCACGAAGGGCTTCCAGTAGGCCCGCACCACCGTCGCCTTGTCGGGGGCGATGTCGCCGAGCGAGATGTAGAGCTGGGAGAAGCCGAAGGTGGCGATCGCCGCCTCTGTGGTCTCGGTCTGGCGGGCGGCGAAGGCCCGCTTGGTCGGCTCCATCACGGTGAGCACGTCACCGCCGCCCGAGCGCACCGTGAAGCGCGCCACCGTCTCGTCGTAGTTCGGCCCATCGCGGAGGAAGACGTCGTCGAAGACGACGCTCTTGCCGCCGGCGGTAATCGATTCGCCCGGCCGCATGGTGAGGATCTGCTCGGTCATGAAGTTGCTGGCGACAACGATGCCGAGCACCGTCACGCCTACGCCGGCGTGGGCAAGCATGGTACCATAGGCCGAGCGCGGCAGGCCGCGGAGGCGGCGCATGGTCTCGGCCAGCGGCGCCTGGAACAGCTTCACCCGGAAGGCGATCTCCGAAAGAGCCCCGACGATCAGCCAGACGCCGACCGCGATGCCAAACAGGGCGAGGAGGTGCTCGGCCCCCGCCAGCCAGGCCGCAGCCATCGCCGCGAGGATCGCGGCTCCGAAGGCGAAGACCAGCCGCTCGGAGGCGGCGCGGAGGTCGCCGCGCTTCCAGGCGAGGAGCGGCCCGAACGGCACGATGATCAGGAGCGGGGTGATCAGCGGCAGGAAGATGAGGTTAAAAAAGGGCGCGCCGACCGAGATGCGGTCGCCCGTCAGCGATTCCAGCACCAGCGGATAGAGCGTGCCGACCAGCACCGCCCCGGCCGCCGCGGTCAGGAACAGGTTGTTGAGGATGAGCGCCCCCTCCCGGCTGATCGGGGCGAAGATGCCGCCCGGCGCAAGGCTGCCGGCCCGGAAGGCGAACAGCGCCAGTGAGCCGCCGATGAAGACCGCGAGGATGGCGAGGATGAAGACGCCACGGCTCGGGTCGGCGGCGAAGGTGTGCACCGAGGTCAGCACGCCCGAGCGGACCAGGAAGGTGCCGAGGAGGGACAGCGAGAAGGCGAGGATGGCGAGCAGCACCGTCCAGATGCGGAGCGCGTTCCGCTTCTCCATCACGATCGCCGAGTGGAGGAGCGCGGTCGCCGCAAGCCACGGCATGAACGAGGCGTTCTCGACCGGGTCCCAGAACCAGAAGCCGCCCCAGCCGAGCTCGTAATAGGCCCAGTAGGAGCCCATGGCGATGCCGAGGGTGAGGAACATCCAGGCAGCGAGCGTCCACGGCCGCACCCAGCGCGCCCAGGCGGCGTCGATCCGCCCGTCGATCAGCGCCGCGACGGCGAAGGCGAACGAGATCGAGCACCCGACATAGCCGAGATAGAGCAGCGGCGGATGCACCGCGAGGCCGATGTCCTGGAGGATCGGATTGAGGTCGTTGCCCTCGAGCGGCGCCGGCGACAGCCGGATGAACGGGTTCGAGGTGAACAGGATGAAGAGCAGGAACGCGACCGCGATCCACGCCTGCACCGAGAGCACCAGCGCGCGGAGACGGTCGGGCAGGTTCTGGCTGAACACCGCCACCAGTGCGCCGAACAGGGCCAGGATCAGCACCCACAGGAGCATCGAGCCCTCGTGGTTCCCCCAGACGCCGGTGATCTTGTAGAGGAGCGGCTTGGCCGAATGCGAGTTCTCGGCGACGTTCAGCACCGAGAAGTCGGACAGCAAATAGGCGTTGACCAGCAGCGCGAAGGCGATCCCGATCAGGAGGAACTGGGTCACCGCCGCCGGCCCCGCGACCGACATCAGCCGGCTGTCGCCGCGCATCGCGCCGACGAACGGAATGACCGACTGCGCCAGTGCCAGCACCAGCGCGAGGATCAGGGCGAAATGACCGAGCTCGGCACCCATCGCGACTATTGCCGAACCGGGGCGGGACCGTCGCCCTCCCACACAC
>JAEVZM010000715.1 GCA_023392225.1 Pseudomonadota bacterium | reverse complement strand
CCGCCGGGCCCTCCCGCCCCGGCGCCGACTCGACGCCGGAGGACACGTCGATGCCAGGCGGCCGGGTACGGGCGATGGCCTCGCCGACATTGCCGGGATCGAGGCCGCCCGAGAGCATCCACGACATGCCGGGAGCGAAGCCGTCGAGGATCGCCCAGTCGAAGCTGACCGCGTTGCCGCCCGGCCGGGTTGCGCCCTTGGGCGGCTTGGCGTCGAGCAGCAGACGGTCGGCGACGCCCGCATAGGGCGCGATCGCCTCAAGGTCGGCCGGCTCGCGAATGCCGATCGCCTTCATCACCGGCAGGCCGAAGCGGGCCTTGAGTGCGGCGACCTCCGCCGGCGGCTCGTGGCCGTGGAGCTGCAGCCAGTCCGGCCGCACCGCCTCCACGATCGCGGCGATGCCCGCCTCGTCCATGTCGACGGTGAGCGCGGTGACCGACGCCCGACCGCGGGCGCGCGCGGCGAGCGGCGCGGCAGCCTCCGGCGCGACGAAGCGCGGGCTCGGCGGGAAGAAGACGAAGCCGACCATGTCCGCGCCCGCATCGAGCGCGGCATCGACCGTCTCGGGCGTGGACAATCCGCAGATCTTGACGACGAGGCTCATGGAACGGGGATGTGGCACGGACCGCCACGGCGTGCAACGGCGGCCACCGGCGGTTGACCGACCGCCGGCACGCGCCTAGCCTCGCCCCTCCCCCGCACGAGGAACGCCGTCCATGGAACTCCGCCAACTCGGCTCGTCCGATCTCAAGGTCTCGGTCATCGGCCTCGGCTGCAACAATTTCGGCGGCCGCATCGACCTCGAGGCGACGCGGAAGGTGATCGACGCGACGCTCGCCGCCGGGGTGAACCACCTCGACACGGCCGACATCTACGGCGGCGGCGGCAAGTCGGAGGACCTGATCGGCCAGTGCCTCGGCGCGCGACGGAAGGACGTCGTCCTCGCCACCAAGTTCGGCAAGCCGATGCCGGACCATCCCGCCGAGCGGCGGGGAACACGCGACTACGTGCTCTCGGCGGTGGAGGCGAGCCTCCGGCGTCTCCGCACCGACTGGATCGACCTCCTCTACATGCACGAGCCCGACCCGGGCACCCCGTTCGAGGAGACGCTCCGCGCCATCGAGGAGCTGAGGACGGCGGGGAAGGTGCGCTACTTCGCCGGCTCGAACTTCTCGGCTGGCGAGATCGGCGACACGGTGACCACGGCGAAGCGCCTCGGCCTCGCGGGGTTCGTCGCCACCCAGGACGAGTACAGCCTGCTCGAGCGCGGCATCGAGGACGTGCTGTTGCCGGTGCTGGAGACCCACCGCCTCGGGCTGGTGCCCTACTTCCCGCTCGCCAGCGGCGCGCTTTCGGGCAAGTACCGCAAGGGCCAGCCGATGCCGGAAGGCGCGCGGCTGACCGGCTCGGCCAAGTATGCCGACCGCTACTTCTCCGGTCCTGCCGCGGACAGGGTGGAGGCGCTGATCGGCTTCGCCGAGAGCCGCGGCCATACGCTGCTCGAGCTGGCGCTGTCCTGGCTCGCCGCGCGCCCAACCGTCGCCTCGATCATCACCGGCGCCACCAAACCCGAGCAGATCGCCGCCAACGTCAAGGCGGTGGACTGGACGCTCAGCGCCGAGGAGATGGCAGAGGTCGACCGCATCACCCGGCCGGCGTGACGGCGCCGCCGACCGGGAGCATGTGACTGAGACCATGTGACCGGGACCATAGCCAGGGCCCGCCGCGGTGCCATGATCGCGATGGAGATCGCTGAACGGGCGGGCAAGGCAACCTGGATGGGAATCGAGCTCGACGGGGCGCTCACGTTCGAGGCGCCGGATCAGATCCGCGCGGTGATCGCCGCCATCGGCCGGACCGAGGACGTGCGGTTCTCGCTCGACAATCGCCGGCTGCTGATCGCCGGGTTCGCGGCATCGAAGCTCCTCGTCCTCGAGATCGCGGTCGTCGCTTCCCGCGGGGTGCCTGTGGTGCGCCTCGACGGCGCGATCGAGATCGCCTCGCCCGACCTCCAGGAGCCGCACGGCGTCGACTTCGCCGGGCCGGACCACGTGGTCGCGGCGAACCGCGGCGGCACTGTCCAGGTGTTCCGCCTGCCCGCCGGCGCGCCTGGTGTGCGCCGCGTCACCGTCGCGGCCGAGCCGCTCGGCCGGAGCGGCGGCTTCGAGCATGTCGAGACGCCCGGCTCGGTCGCCGTCGTCCCGGTCCATGGCGGGCGCTACCGGGTGCTGGTCTGCAACAACTTCGCCCATCACGTCACCCGGCACCGCCTGCTGCTCGGCAAGCGTCCCGCGATCCGCAAGAGCGCCGTCCTCATCAGGGCGGGGCTCAACGTACCGGACGGGATCGCGGTCAGCCCGTCGCGGCGGTGGATCGCGGTGAGCAGCCATTTCACCAACAGCGTCATGATCTATCGCGCCGGATGGACCCTCGGCGCGGACACCGCGCCGGCGGGCGAGCTGGTCGAGGCAGGCTTCCCGCACGGCGTGCGCTTCACCGCCGACGGCCGGTTCGTCCTGGTCGCCGATGCAGGCAGCCCGGTGGTGCGCGTCTTCGCGGCGAACGGCGACGACTGGAGCGGCGCCCGCGGCCCGGCCCGCACGGTCAGGGTGCTCGACGACGACGCCTTCCAGCGCGGGCACATCAACCCGGAGGAAGGCGGCCCCAAGGGGATCGACGTCGACGCGGCGAGCCGCGTGCTCGCCACTACCTGCGCGGAGCAGCCGCTCGCCTTCTTCGACCTCCGGCACATGCTCGACGCGACACAAGCCGCGTAACTCAGGCACTCAGGGCACTCACGCGCCGATGGCGTGAAGGTGCGGGCCTTCCTTGTTGAGCCAGTTCCGCGCCGCGCGGGTCTCTGGGCAGATCGACTCGACCAGGTGCCAGAAGCGCGGCGAGTGGTTCATCTCCTGGAGATGGGCGACCTCGTGGGCGGCGAGATAATCGAGCACGAAGGGCGGTGCCATCACCAGCCGCCACGAGAACGACAGATGTCCGGTCGCCGTGCACGACCCCCAGCGGCTCGACTGGTCGCGGAGCCGGATGGCCTTGACCCGGACGCCGAGCACCATCGCATGGCGGAGCGCGGCGCGCTCGAGACCGCGGCGCGCCTCGCGCTTGAGGAAATCGATGACCCGGCGCTTGAGATGCTCCGGCCGGCCGGGCACGACGATGACCGGCTCGCCCTCGAAGGCGCCCACCGTCACCGTGCCGCGGCCGACCGGCACGTGGTGGACGCGATGCATCACGCCGCGCAGCGGAATGGCCTCGCCATCGGCGATCGGCCGCACGTCGGGGAGCTTGCCCATCTGGCTCGCGAGCCAACCGGCATGGCGATCGAGAAAGGCCTGCGCCTCGGCCAGCGAGCCGCGCACCGGCATGGTCAGGACCGGCGCCGCCTTGGCGGTGCCGACGCGGAGCGTGTAGTTGCGCGCCCGCGGGTGCCGGCGAAGGGCGACAGCCACGTTGCCGTGCTCGGTCATCACGTCGAAATGCGTTGTCCGGGGCTCCGGCGCCGGTGCCGGCCTGCGGTTGAAAAGTCCCATGCCCCTCACGGCGCTCTCATGTCACGAATCAGCAGGAAGGATTGTCCCCGATTTGGGCGGAAGCGAGAATCGGGCCTGCTGCCGCATCCCCCGGAAAGTCACCATCGCAACGAGGCCGGAATCGAAACGGCCGTGCCGAGGGCTCCGCCGTCCGTAAGAGAGATGACGCGTGACGATCAGAGATCGATCGTGGGGTCCGCGTCACCCGGCTTCATGCTGCGCCGATCGCGCATGAAGCGGTCGAACTCCTCCTGGTCGCGGGCGCGGCGGAGGTTCTGCATGAACGTCTCGAACTCCTGACGCTCCTCCTCGAGCCGGCGCCGCTCTTCCTCGAGCCGCTTGAGCTCGCGGGCGCGGTACTCGTCGAAGGCAACGTTGCCGCTCGCCGAGAAGCCGCGCGACCGCCCGCAGCTCCGCCCGCCACCGCGGAACTCGCTGCGGAAGTCCTGCTTCATGCCTTCGAAGTGACGGCGAAGCTCGGGCACGCGATGACCCCAGATGATGTAGGCGAGCATCGCCAGGCCAAGCGGCCAGAACACGATGAAGCCGATCACCATCAGGGCGATGGTCAGGGGCGTCCACGCGGGACGCATGGCATAGGCGTTGATCACTGTCGTATCCCCTCTGTGAGTGGTGAATTCGACGTGGTGATCACCGACCCGTGATTCAAGCAAAATCGGACGACCGATCAACGTCCGGCCGCCGGTTGGCAGCGGCCGGAGACGAGTGCTGTCGGCAGCGTTCGATCAGTGGGTCGACTTGCGCTTCGCCGGACTGGCGGAGGTGCGACGACGGGAGCCGCCCGACCTCGCCGCGGCGGTCGCAGGCCGCGACTTGCCGGGCGCGGCCGGCTGCTCCGGCACCACCTCGACGTCAGGGTCATGGTCATGGCCATTGCCGTTGGCCTTGCCGTTCGGCTTGGCGCTGACCGGAGTGGCGACGGGATTGGCTGCCGGATGTGGATGCGTGCGGATGAAGTCGCTGATGCGCGGCGCGATCTCGGACCGGAAGCGCGAACCGTTGAACACGCCGTAGTGGCCGACCTTCGGCTGGAGATAGTGCGCGCGCCGATCGGTGGGGATGCCGGTGCAGATGTCCTGCGCCGCCTCCGTCTGCCCGACGCCGGAGATGTCGTCGTTCTCGCCCTCGACCGTGAACAGGGCGACGCGGCGAATGGCGCCGGGATCGACGCGCTCGCCGCGATGCATCATCTCGCCCTTCGGCAGCGCGTGCTTGATGAACACGGTGTCGACGGTCTGGAGGTAGAACTCGGCGGTGAGGTCCATCACCGCGAGATACTCGTCGTAGAAATCGCGGTGCTTCTCGGCCGAGTCGCCATCGCCTTCGACGAGATGGCGGAAGAAGTCGCGGTGGGCCTGCATGTGGCGGCCGAGATTCATGTTGAGGAAGCCCGAGATCTGAAGAAACCCGGGATAGACCTCGCGCATGAAGCCGGGATGCGGGAACGGTACCGGCATGATGACGTTGCGCCGGAACCAGTCGAGGTCGTGGCTGTTGGCGAGGGTGTTGACGGCGGTCGGGTTGCGGCGCGTGTCGATCGGGCCGCCCATCAGCGTCATCGTCGCTGGAACGTGACGATCACCCCGCGCCTCCATCACCGCGGCGGCGGCGAGCACCGGCACCGACGGCTGGCAGACCGCCATCACATGCGTGTCCTCGCCGAGGAAATGCAGCATCGAGATGACGTAGTCGATGTAGTCGTCGAGATCGAACCGGCCCTCGGCGAGGGGCACCATGCGCGCGTCGATCCAGTCGGTGATGTAGACGTCCTGATCCGGCAGCATGGTCTCGACGGTGCCGCGGAGCAGGGTCGCATAGTGGCCCGACATCGGCGCGACGATCAGCAGCTTCGGCTGCGGGCGGCCGCTGCGGCCGACCTTCTCGAAATGCAGCAGGCGGCAGAACGGACGCTCCCAGACCGAGCGCTCGACGACCGGGAATCGCTCGCCACGCACGGTGGTGGAGTTGAGGCCGAACTCCGGCTTGCCATAGCGGCGCGTGGTCCGCTCGAACAGCTCGGCCGCCGCCGCGACGCTCCGCCCGAAGGGCGTATGCGAGAACGGGTTGAGCGGGTTCTTGAAGTAGAGCCGCGTCGCATCTGCGGCAGCCCGGAAGGGGCTCAGGGCGGCGTGATTCAGTTCGTAGAGTTGGTAATACAAAGACCAATCCCTCGCTGCGCCGCGCTCCGCCAGCACGGTCTTTTTGCGTTGCAAAAAGAATAGGTCGGTCCTAGGCGTCAAGGCAAGGACAAGTTTGACCGATCGGTCAGACGGCCCCGGAGGACAACGGGCCCGCGGGCATTACGCCAGGGCCGATCGCCCGCCGAACGAGGTCGCGCAGCGCATGAACGACATCGCCATCGATCGCCAGTATGCGGGGCAGCCGCTGCCGGAAGGTGAGTTCGCCGGACGCAGCCTCCGGCTCCAGACCCTGATCCGGCTTCGCTGGCTCGCCGTCGTCGGCCAGGCGGTCGCCGTCGGCGTGGTCCAGTTCGGCCTCGGCTTTCCGCTGCCGCTGTTCTGGTGCATCGCCCTGATCGCGCTGTCGGCGGCCGCCAACATCGCGCTTCGCGTCGCCTTCCCGGCAAGCCAGCGACTGCGCGCCGAGCCGGCCTTCCTGATGCTGTCCTACGACGCGCTCCAGCTCGGGGCGCTCCTGTTCCTGACAGGCGGCCTCGACAATCCGTTCGCGATCCTCCTCCTGGTACCGGTGATCGTCTCGGCGACGACGCTCGCGCCATTCCCGACCATGCTGCTCGGGGCGATCGTGGTCGTGGTGGCGACGGTGCTCGCCGTCAGCCACCTGCCGCTGCCCTGGGCGGCCGGCGAGACCTTCCAGCCACCGTGGGTCTATACGGTCGGCGTCTGGATCGCGCTGGTCTCGGCCTGCGCCTTCACCGGCACCTACACTTTCCAGGTGGCGGAAGAGGCGCGCAAGCTCGCCCGCGCCCTCAACGCAACCGAGATGGTGCTCGCCCGCGAGCAGCACCTCTCCGCCCTCGACGGCCTGGCCGCCGCGGCCGCGCACGAGCTCGGCACCCCGCTCGCGACCATCGCGCTGGTGTCGCGCGAGCTGCAGCGGGAGATGGCGCCGGACGATCCGCACGCCGACGACATCGCGCTCCTCAACAGCCAGGCCCAGCGCTGCCGCGACATCCTCGGCAAGCTGACCTCGATGTCCGGCGAGCTCGACGTCTCCATCGCCCGCCAGCCGGTGACCCACCTGCTCGAGGAAGTGGTGGAGCCCTACCGGGACTTCGGCACCGAGATCGTGATCCTGCCCCCGGTCGCAGACGGCCCCGAACCGGTCGGCCGGCGCAATCCGGCGGTGATGCAGGCCTTCGCCAACCTGATCGAGAACGCCGTCGACTTCGCGGAGAAACGGGTCGAGATCCGCATCTCTTGGAACGAGCGCGAGGTCGCCATCACCATCCGCGACGACGGGCGCGGCTTCACCCCGGCGATCCTGTCGCGCATCGGCGAGCCCTACGTGACCACCCGTGGCCCGAGCGGCGACGACCGCGCCGATCACGAGGCCGGCGGACTCGGCCTCGGACTGTTCATCGCCAAGACGCTGCTCGAGCGCACCGGCGCCCGCCTCACCTTCGGCAACTCGGAGCCGCCGGCCCGCGGTGCGATCGTCCGCGTCGCCTGGCCGAGGAGTCGCGTCGAAGAAAAAGAGCCGGACCGACTTCCCGGCGAGCGCCTGTCGGCCTGAGGATCGGCTTGCGGGGCCAGTGAAACTGCCTATAACCCTTAAAACGCGACGGGAGAGTGCTTATTTCCCCTCCGGGACGGGGACTAGGAATGTCCGAAACGAAGCAGAACAACAGTCAAGACATGTCGCTCCTCATCGTCGATGACGACAAGCCGTTCCTCCAGCGCCTTGCGCGCGCCATGGAAACACGCGGCTATGCCGTCGATACTGCAGACACCGTCGCCGAAGGCATCCGCAAGGTCGAGTCGGCTCCGCCGGCCTATGCCGTCGTCGATATGCGCCTCGAAGACGGGAACGGGCTCGAGGTCATCGACCTCATCCGCCGGCGCCGCCCCGATTCGCGGATGATCGTGCTGACCGGCTACGGCAACATCGCCACCGCCGTCACCGCCGTGAAGCTCGGCGCGATCGACTATCTCGCCAAGCCGGCCGACGCCGACGACGTGCACCATGCGCTGACCCGCGATCCCGAGACCAAGGCGGAGCCGCCGGAGAACCCGATGTCGGCCGACCGGGTCCGCTGGGAGCACATCCAGCGGGTCTACGAGCTCTGCGACAGGAACGTCTCGGAGACCGCGCGCCGGCTGAACATGCACCGCCGCACCCTCCAGCGCATCCTCGCCAAGCGCGCACCACGATAGTCCGGGTCGCACTTGTCACCAAATTGGTGACAAGCTATCCTGACGCCGTGCAGGTGATCGCGCGACGGACGCTGAAGCTATTCTGGGAGAAGCACGCGCCGGCCGAGATGCCGTTGCGGGCTTGGTTCGCCACCGTTGCCCAGGCCCGCTGGACTGGTCCGCAGGACGTCAAGCGCCAGTTCGGCGCGACCGTGGACTTCGTGTCCGACAATCGCGTGGTCTTCGACCTCGGCGGCAACAAGTACCGGCTGATCGCCCACATCTCCTACGCCTACGGGCGGGTGCTGGTGAAATTCGTCGGGACCCACGCCGAGTACGACAGGATCGATGCGGAGACGGTGACATGGCGAAGACGGTGAAGGCGGACAGGATGATCAGGCCCCTGCGGTCGGAAACCGACTACGAGGCCGCCGTCGACGAGATCGAGCACTATTTCGAGCACGAGCCGACGCCGGGCACGCTCGAGGCGGACCGCTTCGACCTCCTGGCCCTGGTGATCGACGATTATGAGCGGAAGCGCTGGCCGATCGCCCCGCCCGACCCGGTCGATGCCATCCGCTTCGGAATGGAGACCGGCGGGCACAGCCAGGCCGATCTCGGTCGCCTGCTCGGATCCCGCCAGCGTGCTTCGGACATCCTCACCGGAAGGCGCCCCCTCACCATGCAGATGGCGTGGAAGCTCCACACGGCATGGGGCATTCCGGCCGACGCCCTGATCCGGCCCGCGTCCCGTACCGCCCAGCGCTGACGGGCTCGCCGGTACGGCGGTTTGCTCCCTCCCCGCACCCCGGCTATACCCGAGCCGGTTCAGTGACGGGGTGACAGATGACCGACATGGGGATCGTCGTGGTCGGCGCCGCCGGCAAGATGGGACGGACGCTGGTCCGCGTCGTCTCCGGCACGCCCGGCGTCAAGCTGGTCGGCGCGATCGACCGCAGCGGCGCGCCCGAGATGGGCGCGGATTCGGGCCTCCTCGCCGGCCTCGCCCCGAATGGAATCCTGCTCACCGACGAGCCGGTCGCAGCCTTCGCCAAGGCCGACGGGGTGCTCGACTTCACGGTGCCGGCGGCGACGATCGCCTTCGCCGAGATCGCCGCCCAGGCCCGCATCGTCCACGTGATCGGCACCACCGGCCTTTCGGCCGAGGACGAGGCCAAGATCGCCGCCGCGTCCCGTCATGCCGTCGTCGTCAAGTCCGGCAACATGAGCCTCGGCGTCAACCTCCTCGCCGTGATGATCCGCGAGGCGGCGAAGGCGCTCGACCCCGACTTCGATATCGAGATCCTCGAGATGCACCACCGCCACAAGGTCGACGCGCCGTCCGGCACCGCGCTGATGTTCGGCCGCGCCGCGGCCGCGGGCCCCGCCCACGACCACCCC
>JAEVZM010000662.1 GCA_023392225.1 Pseudomonadota bacterium | reverse complement strand
ATCACGGCGAGGCGCTGACCAAGGTCGGCGGCGATCCCGACACCACGATCCCCGGCCTGATGGCGGTCGGCGAGGCGGCCTGCGTCTCCGTGCATGGCGCCAACCGGCTCGGCTCGAACTCGCTGATCGACCTCGTCGTCTTCGGTCGCGCCGCCGCCCAGCGCGCCCGCGCCACGATCGAGCCCAACGAGAAGCATCGCGACCTGCCGAAGGACGCGGGCGAGAACGCGCTCGCCCGCCTCGACCGGCTGCGCCACGCCAAGGGTGGCACCTCGACCGCCGAGCTGCGGCTGCGCATGCAGAAGGTCATGCAGGAGAACTGCGCGGTGTTCCGCACCGGCGAGGTGCTGGCCGAGGGCCACGAGCGCATCCACAAGGTCTGGGCCGAGGCCGGCGACGTGCGCGTCACCGATCGATCGCTGATCTGGAACTCCGACCTCATCGAGACGCTCGAGTTCGAGAACCTCATCGTCCAGGCGGTGGTGACCATGGATTCGGCCGGCAACCGGACCGAATCGCGCGGCGCCCACGCCCGCGAGGACTTCCCAGACCGCGACGACAAGGAGTGGATGAAGCACACCCTCGCCTGGGTCGATACCGAGGCGCGGACGGTGAGCATCGACTACCGGCCGGTCCACACCTACACGCTCACCAACGACGTGCAGTACATCCAGCCCAAGGCGCGGGTGTACTAGCCACAGGAAGGGGATCGCCGCCATGAACGCTCGCTCGGTCCTGGTGGCGATTGTCGCGTTACTCGGGGCCGCCCACGGTGTCGCGGCGGCCGATGTCGGGTTCGGCAATCCCTCGGGCTGTGCGGCCTTCCGCGAGGACTGGGACAAGTCCTCGGACCTGATGCTCCTCGTCCGTCCCGGCGAGATCGCGCAGTGGGAGACCTCCTGCGCGCTGCCGGACATCCCCTTCGACGGCGCGGAGACCATCGCCAACTGCTCGGGCGAGGGCGAGGACTGGACCATCACGGTCTCCCTGACCGTGCCCGAGACCCGGCCCGACGTGATGATCTACATCGAGGTCGATCCCAAGACCGGTCGCGCGACCCGAACCGAGGAACTCTGGCGCTGCCCGTAGCGCTTCCTCCCGCCGGCTACTCCGGCAAGCCGCTGCCCGACAAGCTGGGCTACAAGCCCGGCATGGCGGCCTGCTTCCTTGCCCTTCCCGAGGGGCTCGGAGCGCTCGCCGGAAGTGTCCCTTTCGCCGAAGTCGCCGACCTGGCTGAATGGTCGGCCATCGAAGGCGTCCGACGCTTCGACCTGATCCACGCCTTCACCCGGAGCCACGTGGAGATCGAGACTTGCCTGCCGAAGCTTCAGGAAGCGCTGAAGCGCGATGGCATGATCTGGGTGGCGTGGCCCAAGAAGGCGTCGAAGGTGCCGACCGACGTCACCGAGGACGTGGTGCGCGCAGCCGCCCTCGGGCTCGACCTGGTCGACGTCAAGGTGGCCGCGCTCGATGCCGTCTGGTCCGGGCTCAAGCTGGTGATCCGCAAGGATCGCCGATAGACGGGCCTCGGGGGGCCGCGCGCCCGAAAGGGTGTGGATCGGGACGGCATGCGATAAGCCGGAGGGGAGCGATCCGCCGGCCGACTTGGCGAAGGGGTGGGAGGATGATCGACGACGATGCAGCGGACGGGAGAAACCCGGATGCCGAAGCCACGTGGCTCTGATCCGGGCGCTTCATGGTCTTCTCGTCCGTAACGTTCCTCTACTACTTCCTGCCGGCGTTTCTCGCCTGCTACTACCTTGCGCCCGGGGTCCGGGCGCGAAACGCGGTGCTGCTCGTCTTCTCCCTGGTCTTCTATGCCTGGGGCGGGCTTTCCAACCTCATCATCCTGATCGCCTCGATCTTCGCCAACTATCTGTTCGCCCTCGCCATCGACCGGCAGGACGATCGAAGCCGCGGGCGCGCCCTCGGCCTCGCGATCGCCGCCAACATCCTCGCGCTCGGCGTCTTCAAGTATGCCGGCTTCTTCATCGCCAACCTCAACGGCGTGCTGGCGCCGCTGGGCTTCGCCCTGCCGCCGGTGCATCTCGAGCTGCCGCTCGGCATCTCGTTCTTCACCTTCCACGCCATCTCCTACCTCATCGACGTCTATCGCCGGCGGGTCCGGGCCAACGTCCGGCTCGACGAGATCGCGGTCTACATCGCCATGTTCCGGCAGCTCGTCGCCGGGCCGATCGTCCGCTACTCGACGATCGCCAACCGCATCCGCGACCGGCGCACGACGCTCGGCCGGGTCTCGGCGGGCCTGCGCATCTTCGTCATCGGGCTGTCCTGGAAGGTGCTGATCGCCGACCAGATCGCGCCGGTCGCGGAGGTGGCATTCGACCAGGTCTCGGCACCAAATCTCTGGGAGGCCTGGATCGGGGTCAACGCCTACGCGCTCCAGATCTACTTCGACTTCGCCGGCTACTCGAACATGGCGATCGGCCTCGCCATCGCCCTCGGCCTCAAGTTTCCGCGCAACTTCAACCTGCCCTATCGCTCGCTGTCGCTCGGCGAGTTCTGGCGCCGCTGGCACATGAGCCTGTCGAGCTGGTTCCGCGACTATGTCTACATCCCGCTCGGCGGCAACCGGCTCGGCCACTGGCGCACGGCGGGCAACCTCTGGACCGTGTTCCTGCTCTGCGGCCTGTGGCACGGGGCGAGCTGGACCTTCGTCATCTGGGGAATCCATCACGGCACGTTCCTCGCGCTCGAGCGGACCCGCTTCGGGACCTGGTTGAAGGCTGCCCCCGTCGTCGTCGGCTTCCTCTACACCCAGGCCGTGGTG
>JAEVZM010000558.1 GCA_023392225.1 Pseudomonadota bacterium | reverse complement strand
CCCGCCGACGGGCCGGTCACCGGCTCCGCCACTGCCCACTGGGGCCGCTAGCGCCTCACCGGCGAGCGCCTCGGCGACGAGGCGGCCGCCTCGAGCTACGAGTTCTACGCCGGCTGGTATGTCTCCTCGGCCTCCTCCGAGACCCCGGACGTGCTCGCCGTCGCGCTCGACAAGCCCGCCTACCGCGTCGGCGACACGGCCAAGCTCCGCCTCGACCCGCGCTTCGCCGGCATCGCCGTCGTCAGCGTCGTCGACGACCGGCTGATCACCATGAAGGCAGTCGAGGTGCCGGAGAGCGGCACCAGCGTCGACCTCGAGGTGACCGACGACTGGGGCCCCGGCGCCTATGTGACGGCGCCCCTCTTCCGGCCGATGGACGTGCCGGCCAAGCGCATGCCGTCGCGCGCCCTCGGCCTGACCTGGGCCAAGGTCGAGCCCGGCAACCACGACCTCGACGTCTCGCTCGGCGTGGTCGACGAGATGCGGCCGCGCCAGCCGATGGTCATTCCGGTCGCCATCGACAATCTCGAGCCCGGCACCGAGGCCTTCGTCACGGTCGCCGCGGTCGACCTCGGCATCCTCAACCTCACCAACTTCCAGCCGCCGGCCCCGGACGACTGGTACTTCGGCCAGCGCAAGCTCGGCATGGAGTTCCGCGACCTCTACGGCCTGCTCATCGACCGCATGCAGGGCGTGCCGGGCCAGATCCGCACCGGCGGCGACGGCGGCGGCGTGCGCCTCGCCGCGCCTCCGCCGACCGAGAAACTGGTCGCCTTCTACTCCGGCATCGTCGAGGTCGGGCCGGACGGCAAGGCCACCGTCTCCTTCGACATGCCGCAGTTCAACGGCACCGTGCGCGTGATGGCGATGGCCTGGTCAGCGGCCGGCGTCGGTCACGCGGTCAAGGACGTCATCGTCCGCGATCCCGTCGTGGTCAGTGCCTCGATCCCGCAGTTCCTCCACACGGATGACAGCTCGCGTCTCCTCGTCGAGATCAACAATGTCGCCGGCAAGGCGGGCGACTACGGCCTCACGGTCGAGGCCGGGGAAGGCATCGGCCTCGCTGCGTCCGACGCCAAGCGCACCGTCACCCTCGCCGAGAAGGAGCGGCAGAGCATCGCCATCCCGATCTCGGGCGAGCGGGTGGGCGACTACACCCTCACCGTCACGCTTACCACGCCCGACGGCGAGACCTGGCCGCGCGAGCTCGCCCTCGGCATCCGTCCGCCCGGCCAGCCGGTGTCGCGGCGGAACGTGGTCGCGCTCAATGGCGGGGCGACGCTCACCGTCGACGCCGCGCCGCTCGCCGAGTTCGTGCCCGGCACGGGGTCGATCGCGGTGTCGATCGGCGGCGCCAGCCGCCTCGACGTCGCCGGCATCCTCGCCGCGCTCGACCGCTACCCCTATGGCTGCGCCGAGCAGCTCACCAGCCGCGCCCTCCCCCTCGTCTATCTCAACGACGTGGCGGTCGCGGTCGGGGCGGCGACCGCCGCCGACATCGCGCCGCGGGTGCAGAAGGCGATCCAGGGCGTGCTGGCCAACCAGTCGTCCTCCGGCTCCTTCGGGCTCTGGGGGCCGTATGGCGACTCGAACCTCTGGCTCGATTCCTACGTCACCGACTTCCTGACCCGCGCCGCGGAGAAGGGCTACGACGTGCCGGAGGTCGCCCGCACCCTCGCCCTCGACAACCTCTCGAACCGGCTGTCCTATGCCGACGACTTCCAGACCGGCGGCGAGGACATCGCCTACGCCCTCTACGTGCTGGCCCGCGCCGGCCGCGCCTCGCTGGGTGACCTCCGCTACTACGCCGAGCCCAAGATCGGCAATTTCGGCACGGCGCTCGCCCTCTATGGCGACCGCTCGCGCGCGACCGACGCCGTCCAGGCAGCGGTCTCCGACCTCACCCGGGGCCGGAACGTCGACTACTGGGCGAGCGACTACGGCAGCCAGCTCCGCGACAAGGCGGCGGTGCTGACCCTTGCCGCCGAGAGCGACGTCCGCGTCGTCGACATCCGTGCCCTCGCCGACCAGGTCGCCAACGAGGAGGAGAGCCGGCGCTACACCAGCACCCAGGAGAACGCCTGGATGCTGCTCGCCGCCGCCGCGCTCATCCGCGACGCCGCCAGCACCCAGTTCGAGATCGAGGGCGCCTCGGTCGCCGGCCCGCTGATCAAGGACTACAGCCAGGCGACGCTCGAGGCCTCTCCGGTCGCGATCAAGAACCTCGGCACCGACACCCTCGACGCGGTGCTGACCACGACCGGCGTGACCGTGGTGCCGGAGCCTGCCGGCGGCAACGGCTTCACCATCGAGCGCACCTACTACACCGTCGACGGCGAGCCGACCGACATCGCCGCGGTGGGACAGAACGAGCGCATCGTGGTGATGCTCACCGTGACCGCCGACCTCGGCCGCGACGGCGACCTTCTGGTCGTCGATCCGATCCCCGCCGGCTACGAGATCGAGAACCCCAACATCTCGGCCAGCGGCGACGTCTCCAGCTTCGGCTGGCTCGACGTCGAGCGGAACGTCGCCCATACCGAGGCACGGACCGACCGCTTCGTCGCCGCGCTCGACCGCTCGAGCAGCGACCCGCTCCAGTTCAGCGTCGCCTACTCGATGCGGGCCGTCTCGCCAGGCACCTTCGCCCGGCCGGCGGCGACGGTGGAGGACATGTACCGCCCGTACCTCAACGCCCGCACCGACACCGGCACCGTCGAGGTCGTCGGCCCGACCCGGTAAACCCCGGGCCGCGCGGGATCAGGAACGGCGCGCGGAGCGATCCGCGCGCCTTCTTCATCTGGTCATCCCGACGGCAGGCGACTACACACTATTTTCGCCAGTTCCCCTTGCTCAGCGCCTGTCCCGAGAGCAAATAGGTGTGAGATAGAACCGTGCCCAAGGTCGAGACCAACCGGTCGGCGGTCGTCGCCCGGCTGATAGCGGAAGGGTGGCAGAACATGGGCGGTGGCTCGCACGACAAGTTCGTCAAGTCTGGCAGGCCCTCCATCATCGTTCCGCGCCACAGAACGCTGTCGCCCGGGGTCGCGCGCTCCATCGCCAAGGCGGCCGGCTGGATCTAGACGAATGGGCGCCAGGAGAAGAATGCCATGGCCAGATACATCGCACTGATCGACGGCGAGGCTGGAGCCTATGGCGCATCGTTTCCCGATGCGCCTGGGGCGACCGCGATGGGCGCCACGATCGATGATGTCTTTCGGCTGGCCGGGGAGGCTTTGGCCGAATGGACCGCCGACGAGCTCGCCGCGGGTCGTGATCTTCCCCGGGCCCGCTCCGTGGAGGAGCTCCGCAGCGACGCTGAGACGGCCGAAGCACTCGCCTCTGGCGCGATCCTGACGGTGGTTCCGGTCGTGATCGACTATGGCCGCCCGACCCGCATCAATGTCTCCCTCGACGCCGGTCTGCTCGCCGCGATCGACGAAGCTGCGGCGCAGCGGAAGCTCACCAGGTCCGCTTTTCTCAGCACGGCGGCGCGCGAAAAGATTGCCGGAGGCTGAGAGTACACCCCACGAAAAAGGGCGGCGCGCGACCGCACCGCCCTCTTCAGAGCCTGACGCAGCGTCGGCCGGCAGCTACTTCGGCTGCGGCACGATGCGGAGATAGGGCTTCGGCTCCTTCCAGCCGTCCGGCCAGATCTTCTTGGCGTCCTCGCTGTTCACCGAGCCGGCGATGATCACGTCGTCGCCCTCTTGCCAGTTCGCGGGCGTCGCCACCTTGAACTTCGAGGTGAGCTGGATGGAATCGAGGGCGCGCATGATCTCCTCGAAGTTGCGGCCCGTGGTCATCGGGTAGGCCATCATCAGCTTGATCTTCTTGTCCGGCCCGATGATGTAGACGGTGCGCACCGTCTGGTTGTCGCCGGCGGTGCGGGACGCCGGGTCGCCGCTCGCGTCGGCCGGCAGCATCTCGTAGAGCTTCGACACCTTGAGGTCGGTGTCACCGATCATCGGGAAGCTCACCGCGTAACCCTGCGTCTCCTCGATGTCCTTCGCCCAGCCGCCATGGTTTGCGACCGGATCGATGCTGAGGCCGATGACCTTGACGTTGCGCTTGTCGAAGTCGGGCTTCAGCTTGGCGACATAGCCGAGCTCGGTGGTGCACACCGGGGTGAAGTCCTTGGGATGCGAGAAGATGATCCCCCAGGAGTCGCCGAGCCAGTCGTGGAACTTGATACGACCCTGGGTCGTCTCGGCTTCGAAATCGGGCGCAATGTCGCCGATGCGCAGTGCCATGTTTCTATCCTCTCAGGGGTTTCGTCGGACATCCCGATGTAGGTCGCGGGACGCCGATGCTTCAAGCGTGGAAATTGCCGCGCCCCCGCCGTTTCGGGGAAAAAACTCGCGCGGTGGCTCAGGTCTGCGGGGTGGGCCGGCCGCCGCGGCGTCGTGCCGGCCGCCCTACGCCGCCTCGGGCACGGAAAGGTTGTCGAGCGAGGAGACGATGTGCTCGGCAAGCGCCTTGACGATCGCGCTGTCGGCACGGCGCGAGGAGCGGATGATGCCGATCTCGCAGTTGGGCAGCCGGGGCATGCCGTCGGCCTCGCCGAGCACCCGCATGCCGCGGCGGAGCGCCGACTCGGCGAGCACCGAAATGGCGAGCCCGGCGAGGACCGCGGCCGAGACCGCGGTCGCGTTGGCGCTCTGGTAGAGCACGCGGTACTTGCGACCGTTGGCGGCGAGCGCGGTGACCGCGGCCTCGCGCCAGATGCATGGCGCCTTCGACAGCGCCAGCGGCAGCACCTCCTCCTGCCCGACGACGTCGTGCTGGGCCGAGCCGACCCAGAGCAGCGGCTCCTGCCGCACCACTTCTACCGCTCCGGCGCCACAGGCGGTGACGATCGCGAGATCGACCTCGCCGGCGGTGGCCTGCCGGATCAGCTCCATCGACGGCTCGCAGGTCACCGACACCTCGACCCGGGGGTTGGAGCGCGAGAAGCGGGCCAGCACCTCGGGCAGGAAGCGGTCGGCATAGTCGTCCGGCGTGCCGAGTCGGACCGAGCCGCTCAGCTCGGTATCGTCGAAGGCCGCGACCGTCTCGTCGGCGAGTCGGACGATCCGGCGGGCATAGCCGAGCAGGCGCTCGCCCTCCTCCGTCAGCCGCGAGGCGCGCCCGTCCCGGGTGAAGATCGGCTTGCCGATCCGCTCCTCGAGGCGCCGCATCTGCATCGACACCGCCGACTGCGTCTTGAACACCGCATCGCCGGCCCGGGTGAAGCTGCCGGTCTCGGCGATGGCGACGAAGGTGCGGAGCTGGTCGAGATCGAGGTTGGCTGCCATCGGCGCCTCCTGACAATTCATCACGAGCGTTGATTGCTGATATTAGAAACATTCGTTGGAATGATCAATCAGCATGGCGCAAGTATCGGGTGTCCCAAGCCCATAACGGCTCCGATAGTGCCGCCGCCAACCGGCCCGGCACCGCTCGGCCGCCGCCCCAAGGAACACGACGATGGCTACCTTCGACGAAACCCGCCACAGCCTCACATCAGGGCTGTTCTTTCCCATCGCCTCGGCGGCTTTCCAGCGCGCCGTGGAGTTCGTCGAGGCCGTCCGCAACCGCCGCCAGGTCGCCAAGCTGCTGTCGTGGGATGCCCACATGCTGCGCGACATCGGCCTGACGCAGGGCGACGTCCAGGCGGCCATGGCCGCGCCGCTCCGCGAGGACCCGTCCTACCGCCTCGACACCATGGCGCAGGAGCGCCGGCAGGCGGCGCAAGCCGCCGCCCGCGAGCGCCGCGCGGTGGTGCAGCGCGAGCCCTGATCGAGGCTTTCCGTTCTGACGGAGCCGTTCAGTCCCCTGGGGGCTCCGACTCAAACTGGCCCGCCTTCGTGGCGGGCCTTTTTTGTTGGCCCGCGATCTGCCAAGGTCCCCGGCACAAGCCAATCCAAGCCTCCGGGACATCGTCGCCGCGCCTCACCGTGGCGGCACCGGGCATGCTCGGCCGATCCGGGAAGGCTCGAGGCTGGCCCTTAGAACCGGCGCACACGCATTAGGAACCACGGGATGACCATCACCAGGCAGGACGAGCTCGACGGGCTCAGGGAGATCGGCCGCATCGTCGCCAACACCATGCAGACCATGGCGCGGGTGATGGAGCCCGGCATGACGACGCGCGAGCTAGACGACATCGGCCGGCGGCTCCTCGAGGAGGCCGGCGCGGTCTCTGCGCCGCAGTCCAGCTACCAGTTCCCCGGTGCGACCTGCATCAGCGTCAACGAGGAGATCGCCCACGGCATCCCCGGCGACCGCGTGATCATGCCCGGTGACCTCGTCAACATCGACGTCTCGGCCTCCAAGAACGGCTACTACGCCGACACCGGGGCGAGCTATCGCGTCGCCCCCGTCCGGCCCGAGATCGATCGCCTCTGCCGCGACGGCAAGCGCGCCATG
>JAEVZM010000322.1 GCA_023392225.1 Pseudomonadota bacterium | reverse complement strand
CCGCGGATGGGCAACGTTCTGGTTACCGGAGGTCTGGGCTACATCGGAGCCCATTGTTGCGTGGCGCTGATCGAGGCCGGGTATCGCCCGGTGATCTTCGACAACCTGGCCAATTCGCATCTTTCGGTGCTCGACCGCATCGCGCACATCACCGGCCATCGCCCCCGCTTCGTGCAGGGGGACGTGAGGGATGCGAACGCCTTGCGGCGGGCATTCGCCTCGCGGAGGGTCGGCGCCGTGCTGCACTTCGCCGGCCTGAAGTCCGTCGGCGAGTCTACGCGACGGCCGATCGAGTATTTCGACGTGAACGTGCACGGCACGCTCAACCTCCTGGCCGTGATGAAGCAGGTCGGCGTCGAGACCATCGTCTTCTCATCCTCGGCGACGGTGTATGGCGATCCCGATGTCGTGCCCGTCCCCGAGAGTGCTGCCCGGCGGCCGACGAACCCCTATGGCCAGTCGAAGCTCATGGCGGAGGACGTGCTCGAAGCCCTGGCCGCGGCCGAGCCGAGCTGGCGGATCGCACGGCTCCGCTACTTCAATCCGGTCGGTGCCCATCTCAGCGGCCTCCTCGGCGAGGACCCGCATGGCACGCCCAACAACCTCATGCCGTTCATCGCCCAGGTCGCGGTCGGAAGGCGCGATCACCTGGTGGTTTTCGGCGACGACTATCCGACTCCGGACGGTACCGGCGTGCGGGACTACATCCACGTCGTCGACCTGGCGACGGGGCATCTCGCCGCCCTTCGGCATCTCGAGCGCGCGCGCGGCATCGTCACGTTCAACCTGGGGACCGGACGAGGTCATTCGGTGAAGGAGGTCATCGCCGCCTTCGCCGAGGCGAGCGGACGGGAGATTCCCTTCGTCGTCTCGGGGCGCCGGCCGGGCGATGTCGCGGTCAACGTCGCAGATCCGGGCCTCGCGACGCGGCTTCTCGGCTGGTCGGCTTCGCGCACGCTCCGCGACATGTGCGCCGACACCTGGCGCTGGCAGAGCCGCAATCCGGACGGCTACGAGAAACCCGATGGCGACGGGGCCACAGGCATGGATCGTCCGACCAGGGACGCGGCGGTCGGCCCCGTCGCCGCGAGTGCATAGGTCCAGGTCCCGGCGCTCGCGCCCGGGTTCGCCCCGCTCCGCCGTCGTTCGCTCCCCTACTGATAGGCTCGGAAGAACACCAGGCCAGACTGCGTGAAGTAGTTGCCGTGGGCGTCGCCCTTGGCGACCTCGCGATAGGTGTTGTTGAACGGCGCAAGCGCGTAGCCGTGGCGCTCCATGGCATCGATCCAGTATTCGGCGGGCTGGCAGTTGACGTGGTGATGACCGCCCTGGCCAGGTAGCGCGTGCGTCATCGCCACGATCTTCCCGTTGGCGAGTGTCTTGAGATAGTTCTCCACCTTCTCCTCGAGAATGTGCTCGGCCACCTCGCAACTCCACACGAGATCGACGGGCATGTAGTAGTCGCTCTCGAGAAGGTCGTGCAGGGCGATGGGCGTCACGGCGCGCTGGACGTTGGTGCGAAGGCCGTCGATGCCATGGGCCACGACACCGATCCGGCGGAAGAAGCTGACGGCGTGCCCCTCGCCGCAGCCGACATCGAGCATCGAGTCGACGGCAAAGCGTTCGACCAGATAGCGCCACAGCCGCGGACAGAACGTCGCGTTGTCGCCGAACTTGACGTTGCCGCCCAGATCGACCCGGTTTTCGTCCCTCACAACTGCATCGTACTTCATGACGGAGGCTCCTGGCTCGATGTTAGGAATGGATGTGCGTCGCTACAGATGGCCCTGCAACTCCTTGGGAAGACGGACGATCGTGTCTTGGGCGAAGTGCGCCCCGCGATAGATCCCGGAGGACTTGTCGAGCTTGACGGCCTCGAAGAAGCGATCGCGAAAGCTGACGTCGTCGAGTGCGTCCCAGCCGTCGACCACGGGCCGGCGCGATGTGTGGCCGTGGAAATTGCGGATCTTGTCGATGTCCGGAGCGTAGTAGTTGACCATGTTCTTGTCGCGGAAGTCGAAACCGGAGATTTCGCTGAACCACGCGATCTGCATCTCGATATCGAGGCGCTTGAGGTGGAAGAGGAACAGGTCGTCGAACCGCGGATAGAGGGTGCAGAAGTGGAAGCCGGGTCCCCAGTCGACGGCCACCGAGGTGATCGACGTCTTGCTCATGGACGACGTGAGGTAGCCGAACCGCCTCTGCTCGATGAGGAGTCCCCGATCCGGGTCGAATGTCGGTTCTTCCGGATGCTGGAAAACGTCGATGCCGAGGGCGGTCACGTAGGGCAGCTCGAGCTGATCGACATATGCGCTGAGGCTTGGGAACTTGCGGGGGTCGGCCACCAGGAACTCGTCAGTGTCGACGCGCAGAACGAAATCGTAGTAGCCGAGAAGCCCACGCACGAAATTGCTGATGGTCTTGCTGCGTCGTGCCTCGTCGATCTCGAGCCTCGGCAGTGTGATCACGCCGCCGAGCGTGAAGGCGGAGAACTCGTCCTCCGCACCGGCCGGAGACACGACATACAGCGCCGCCTGTCCGAACTGGCGAGCGTAGTATCGGTACCAGAGCGGGAAGAAGAACTTGCTCGAAAGGGCCTCGGTGACGACTGCGACACGCATTGGCGGTCCTTCACTCCTTCGGCGGCAGGATTATGAATCGCTCGGCGCGTTCGAACAGGATCACTTCCGGGAGGAACGCACCGATCGTGGCTTCGGAGACGCTGGGCGACCAGAAGCAGTGGGTCTCGCGGAAGTTCACGGCGAGATGTGGAATAAGCCACTCGCCGAAGCTGTCATGTGCGAAGAGCAGTCGGCCTTCGGCCGCGGGATGCTTCGACACGTAGCGCTGATAGCGCCCGTTGCCCTTGGCTCCGTTGTCTTCGACCTTCTGGGCCTTGGATGCGAAGTGGGCGACGGGCACCTGCTCGACGCAGATCCCCCCGAGCTTGCCGAGAAGGTCGGCATTGCGGAACTCGGTCTGGAAGGTGGGCGCTGCCGCATTGTCGGCGCGCCCCAATCGCGCCAGGATTCGCTCCGCTACGGCGGCTGCCCCGACGTCGGTCCAATGCGTATCGCCCTTCGAGTAGGCGCGGGCGTCCGATAGCGCCTTCAGCTCAGCAAGCGGATAGAGCAGCTCCGATCGGGAGAGGCCAAGGGCGTCGAACGCATCGATGAGTTGGTGTACCGGGCGCGCGACCGATACTTCGAGGTCATCCGGCAGGTAGGACTCGAGCACGCTCGCCTTGCACGGCGCGACGAGCTCGATGATGCGTGCGCCGAGTTGTTCCGTCCATCGCTCGGTATTCTGGAAATGCGTGCGCCATGCCTCCAGCTCGCGCGCCGTCAGCGGGCGCTTGCCGGTCAGCTGATCGAGGACTGCGTTGGTGTCGTTCTGGAGGAATAGATATCCATCCTTGCCCCGCAGCACCTTCTTCTCGTCGCCGTCCAGGAAACTGACCGTCACCGGGGAGTTGCGGATGTGCTCGCGGCTATCTGCGATCTGGACCGCCACGGTGGCGACGCTGGCGATGTCGAGATCGTGTGGCACGTCGAACGAGAATGCCCAGCCGCGGGGCTTGATGTCGGATCGCGGTGCATGGGGCGTGTCGGTTGCGATGTGCTTGTCATCGATCCGCAGGGACAGGCTCGGAGGAGCGACCTCGCTGGCGGCGGCGACCCAGCCGGACACGACACGCCTGTTATATTGTTCGAGAAAGCCCCAGAACCGCGTCTTCGCTCCGATCGCGCTGGCTGGAGCGCCATCCCCGGTAAGAGCCTCCAGCCGGGGCGCAGGCGTCAGGCCAGCGGTCTCCAGCGCCTCGATGAAGACCCCGGCGAGCTCTCGCCGCCGGGCATCGTAGGTGTGCAGCGCTCTGGCGATCTCCTCTTCGAAGAATGCGGGAGAGGGACGCTCCGGCAGCCGCTCGATCTTGATGAAGGGCATGCTCATCGTACTGGCAAGCTCTTCGGTGCGTAGGTCATAGGAGAGGACGATCCCGGGGCGTCCCGCCTGCCAGCCGAGGACGGCGCCATGGATCCGGGAGCCGACGACGAGGTCTACTGCCTGGTAGGCTTCGAGCCAGGCTTCTGCGGAGAAGTACGCTGCGAGCTTGCGCGCGGCGGCCGTGCGATCGCGCTCGCTCAGCTGGCTGAGAAAGCCGGCCGATGTCTCCAGCCAGTCCCGGGACGCGTCGGTCCGCGACCCCCGGGCGAGGTCCACGGCAGCTTCCGGATCCTGTGCGACGATCAACGCGATGTCATCGATGAGGGATGAGTAGACCTTGCCCTCCCAGTCCGCGTTGTAGTGGTAGAAGGTCGGCGCGAAGGCTATCGACTCCGCCCCGGCCGTCAGTCGGGATTGCAGGGACGCGCCCAGTGCGACATCGCTGCTGATGAAGTTGGACGGGCAGCCGAGAATGCGGAAGTTCCTGATGCCGTACCGGTCAAGGACGTCGGCCGT
The DNA here is from genome assembly GCA_023392225.1 of Pseudomonadota bacterium. Taxonomy (GTDB): domain Bacteria; phylum Pseudomonadota; class Alphaproteobacteria; order Rhizobiales; family Kaistiaceae; genus Bauldia. The sequence goes on along the minus strand of JAEVZM010000322.1, from coordinate 4,778 downwards.
GTAGTGTCCGCGAACGAGGATCGGCGCCTCGTGCGACGCCATGACTCGCAGCAGCCTGTCCGTACCCGGCTTGAGCGTCACTTCGACGGGCGATCGAAATGCCTGCATCCCCAGACCGGCGACGAAGATCGGAAGTCCGGTCGCTTCAAGCCGGTCCGCAAGCCCGCCGAGGTCGAAGCCGCTATAGAGGAAGTTCGCGGCCGGAACGACGACCACTGAGCATCGCTCCTTGACCCAAGCGGGGTCGAAGTCGAAGTCCACCGGGATCTTGGGATCCCGTATCGCCTCCCACATGGCGTATTGGAAGGCCAGGTTGCCTGTGTTCCGGCCGACGCTTTGAAAGTTCTGCCCGGTCGAACGTTCGAAGGATCGTGCCACGGCGCCTGGCGTTCCCAGGAAGGCGACAGTCGTTGTTTTCATCCTGGCTGCCTCATCAGGAGCGGTCTGGGCGATGGTGGCTGCCGCCGAAGCCGGCTGCATGGTCAGGCGCGCTTGCGGATGTTCGGTTGCGCCGCCTCTATCCTCAGGAAGGCCATCCGGCCTTCGAACCGCCCGTAGCCGATCCAGTGGGCGGTCGCGCTCTCGATCTCCTCGGTCCCGATGCTCTCGGCGACGTCGGGATAGCGGTGAAGGTAGTCGGCCTCGTCGACGGCGAATGCCATCGGCAGCCGGTCCTCGAAGAAGCCGTGCTCGACATAGTGCTCGGCGGCACTCTTCAGCTCACCGGATTCGATCGCCTTCTCGACGTCCGGGTTCCTGTCCAGGTAGTACCGCTCATCGACCGGGATCGACCGCGGAATCAAGTTGAGGAGCACGTCGACGACCTCCGGCTTGTACATCAGCTTGTCGCCGGACCCGACGGCGTACTTTGCCACTTCCTTTTGGATTCGCGTGAAACTCCACATGTCTCGTGTCCCCGTCGTGTCGCGCGTTGTTCAGATTGCGATAGAGCCCCGTAAGCGCCTCCCAGGCGTCTTCGCTTGTCTTGTCGGCCCCGGCGTCAATGTCCGGCGACCTTTGGGGCCGGCCTGACGCGAGCCCCGCCAGCTTGTCGGCGAGATCGGTGGCGCTGCCCGGCTCGAACAGGATGGCGCTGGCATAGTCGCGGATTTTCTCGGCGATGCCGCCGAGCCGCGAGCCGACGATCGGCACCTGCGCCTGCATGGCTTCCTGGAGCACGACGGGCGAGTTCTCCCACCAGATCGACGGCACCACGACCGCATCGCAGCTCGCCATCAGGCGGATCACCGCGGCGTTGTCATAGGGGCCGAAGAACTCGACGCTCTCGCCGAGCTCATCGATCTGCGCCTTGGTCCGCTCCTGGAACTTCTGGTCCTGCATCTCGAGATTGGCGCCGAACAGCCGCAGGCGGACCGGCACGCCGCGCTGCTTGAGCAGCAGCATCGCCTTGAGGAGGGTCTCGGTGCCCTTGAAGTGGTTGAGCTGGCCGAAATAGCCGACCACCCGGTCGTCGCGATCGGCGGCGCGGGTCTCGTCGAGGGCGTCGTAGGTGCTGAGGTCGCGCGGGTTCTCGATGACGGTGACGGGCAGGCGGCCGCCGGACCAGTCCTCGATGCGCCGCCGCAGGAAGTCGCTCGGCGCGGTGAGGGTCGCGCGCTTCAGCTGCTCGACGAACATCTCGCGGCGAAGGAAGAACATGCCCGAGGTGTGGTCCGCGAAGCAGGCGTGGCACTCGGCCGGGGACGCCTCTCGACACAGGCGGCCATTGGTCTTCACCATCTGTCCGTAGTTGTGGCAGATCGCCATGTACTCATGGAACGTGAACAGCATCGGGATGCCGCGGCGCGCGAAGTAGCCGAGGATCTCGATGCCGAAATAGACGAAGTGGTGGAGGTGCACGACGTCGGGGCGATAGACCTCCATCATCTCGTCGAGCATCCGGAAGAGCCGGGCCGGCTCGATCGAGCTCATGAAGAAGTGGTCGACGAGCGGCGGCGCGATCAGCACTTCGTCGCGGCGCCCGCGGAAGACGCCGAGCTCGCCGTCATGGCCGATCGCGCGCTGCTCGACCCGGGCGAGGTAGATGCTGTCCCAACCCGGCAGCGCGCCGCGCCGGATCAGCGAGTGGATCGCGTAGGAGGCGCGCTCGGCGCCGCCGGGGCTCAGCTCGGGATGGCCGTGGGAGATGATCAGGAGCCGCGGCATCGGTTCAGCCTCCCGACGCGGCGCCGGTCAGCCGCGCGCGCCAGGTGGTGTTGAAGGTCACGCAGTTGATCAGCGTCCGGGCGAAGCCGACGGAATTTCCGCTGTCGCGTCGGATCGACTGGCGCTCGAGATGGTAGACGTCGCCGGACAGGACCAGCCCGACGCGCTTGCCGCGCCGGTGGAGCTGCAGGCAGAGATCGGCGTCCTCGAAGTCGCCGCCGATATAGCGCGGCGAGAAGCCGCCGATCTCGCGGAACAGGGCGCGACGGAGCAGCATCAGCGCTCCGGTCACCAGCTCGCGGTCCTCGACCGTCGGCGCGGCGAGCGGCGCTGGCAGGAGTCCCTTGCCCGGGTGCAGGGCGAGATGGAGACCGTCGAAATCGGCCCGCGGCTCGAGCGCCATGCCGTCGTGCTGGATCGTGCCGTCCTCGAACAGGAGCCGGAAGCCGAGCAGGTCGTATTCGCCGCTCTCGATGAGGGATATCGCGAGCTGGAGGGGCGCGAAGCTCGAGAACCAGATGTCGGAGTTCATGAGCAGAACGAGGTCCGCCGAGGCGACTTCGACGCCGACATTGTTGGCCGTGGCGAAGCCGCGGTTGGTCGCCATGCGCACCAAGGTGATGCGGGCGCGCATCGCCGCCGGTTGCGCCATCAGCATGCGATGGAGCGCGGCGTAGATCGTCGGGTCATCGCAGACGAACACCCACTCCCAGTCCGGCGGCGCCCGCTCGATCTGTTTGAGGAGCGAAAACAGGAAGCGCCACTCCTTGTAGAAGGGCACGATGATCGAGATCGCCGGGGCACGCTCGCCAGGTGCGACGTAGCGGGTCACGATCTCGTAGTCCGGCTCGTCCCGGGGCAGGGGGAAGAACGGCGCCATCATCCGGGTGATCGCAGCCAGCGGCGCGTTGCCGCTTTCGCCGCGGGCGCTCAGCATGAGCGGCAGGATCTGGTCGCGCGAGGCGCCGGAAGACAGCGTGTCGGCATAGATCACCTCGAAGCGCTGACCGGTCCGGGCGAAGATGGTGAGGCGGGATGTCGGGCGGATGGTCGGGATGACCAGGCTGAAGCCGATCCCGGCATTGGGGCTGGTGACGCCCTGGGCGCGGAGGAAGTCGCGCACGTCGGGCCGTCCGTGTTGGAGGCAGTCCTCGCCGGCGCAGACGAACGAGACCCCGTCGCAGGCGAAGACCACGTCCTTCAGCGCATGCTCGCGCAGCCAGCCATGCACGAAGAAGTGGCCGTCCTGGGCATAGGCGACGTCGACATGGGCGGCGGGCTCCCCGCGCTGCGGCACGCTCGCGGCGTGGAGTGCCTCGGCGAGGGCGCCGAGGCCGGTCGTCGCCGCGAGGTGCTCGACCAGCAGCCCGTAGAGCGCGGGAAACGAGTCGACGTCGGTGAGGTGGGCGTCGACCCGCGACTCGCGCGCGACGCCGTCCAGGAGGGCCGTCACGGCGAAACCGGCTGGACCGCGATCGCCGTTCAGGTCGTCGAACTCGGCCGAGAAGAACAGGACCAGGTGCTGCTTGCTGAACAGCCGGCCGATCTGGGTCAGCCGGGCGGCGCGGTCGGATCCGGCTTCGGTGCCGGCGGGATCGTCGCCTTCGCGGGCGATGCGGCCGTCAGGGGTGCGCAGGGTCACCGCCTCGACGCTCAGGCCGCGTGGCACGCGAACGCCGAGATAGAGGCGGTTGAAGATCCAGTGCGCTTCACACAGCAGCATCGGGCCCCCCGTCGCGGCCCTGGGTTTCGGCGGCGGTCATCGCTACTGCTCCTTCATGGCGCCGTCGTACATGCGCAGGATCGGGTCGAGGAAGTAGTCGGCGATGGTGCGGTCGCCGGCGTTGATCATGACCTCGGCCGGCATGCCGGGCAGCAGCTCGGCATGGGCATGGCTGAGGCCTTCGGCATCGACCGATACGATCCCGTAATAGTAGCTCCGCTGGCTCCGCTCGTCGGTCACGAGGTCGGCGGAGATGCGTTCCAGCTTGCCGGTGATCATGGCGGTGAAGCGCCGGCTGTAGGGGATGAGATGGACGCTCGCCTCCTGGCCCGGCTTCACGCGCTCGATGTCGGCCGGCGAGATCTCGACCTGGAGCACCAGCGGCTGGTCGGCCGGGACGATCTCCATGACCGTCTGGCCGGGAAGCACCGCGGCGCCGCTCGAGAACACCGTCAGCTCGTAGACGTAGCCGCTCTCCGGCGAGGTGATGATCGACCGGCTGAGGCGCTCGTTGGCCGCCACCAGCCGCGGGCCGATGGTGGAGAGGCTCGTTTCCGTCTCGCCGAGGTCGTTGGCGATCTCTTCGGAGCGCTGCTTGCCGAGCTGGGCGCGCTCGACGCTCGCCTCCTCGATCTGGTTGTTCGCCGCGGCGACGTCGGTGAGGATGCCCTCGATCTCGCCCTGGAGCCGCGCTGCCTCGCGCTCGAGGCCGAACAGCCGGGTCTTGGCGATCACGCCGCTTTCGACGAGGGGAAGGATCGAGTCCTTCTCCTCGGAGACGTAGGTCATCTCGCGGCGGGTCGCCTCGAGGCGCGCATTGAGCCCGTCGATCCGGTCGCGGGCGCCGGCGATCCTCTGGTCGACCAGGGCCAGAGAGCCGCGATAGGCG
>JAEVZM010000508.1 GCA_023392225.1 Pseudomonadota bacterium | reverse complement strand
GCGAGGGAAGGGGACCCAGTAGACAACACCGGCGTCGCGAGCGCTCTGGCGCTGCCCTCGCGTGTCACCCATCCGCCGAGAGAAGACGGAGCCATCGTGGCAGAACCGGAAACCCGTCCCTCCCTCTGTCATCCCTGGCGAGCTCGGCGCAGCCGAGCCAGGGAAAGGGGACCCCGTAAACGCGACCTCTGTAGAGACGCGCTACGTCTGAACGAGTTGGTGTTGCCATGGCCCAGCGCGTTCCACGACCGACGTCGTCTCCTGGGTCCCCTTCCCTCGCCCCGTCGGCGGTCGCCGGGGGTGACGGGGGTGGTGTGATTCCAGCGTCCTCACCAAAACGCCCGCCTCACCGCACCGGCAGGACGTTGGTGTACTTCACCTGTTCGAGCGCGAAGCTCGATTCGATCGAGGCGATGCCGTCGAGCCGCGTCAGCTTCTCCTTGAGGAAGCGCTCATAGGCGCCGAGGTCCTCGGCGACGACGCGCAGCAGATAGTCGCGCGGGCCGGTCATCAGGTAGCATTCGAGCACCTCCGGCCACTTGCCGATCGCCGCGGCGAAGGCGTTGAGCGCCTCCTCGCGCTGGCTCGACAGCTTGATCGAGACGAACACGCTGACCGGCAGCCCCACCGCGCGCTGGTTGACCATCGCCACGTAGCGCGCGATCACCCCCGCGTCTTCGAGCAGCCCCACCCGCCGCGCGCACGGGCTCGGCGACAGCCCGACCTCGCCCGCAAGGTCCGCCATCGACATCCGCCCGTCGCGCTGGAGCGCGGCGATGATCTTCCGGTCGATGGCGTCGAGTGATCGCTCCGCCATGTTTGCCCCTGCCCTATTGGTCGAATCCGCCAATCCTGGCTCTCACTTTGCCGATAAACGCCGGAAAACACCACCGTCGCCGCGCTAGAGTCCCGTCGAGGAACATCGGGAGGCACGGCCATGGCCGATACGCTGGAAATTCTCTCGGCGCTGGAGAAGAAGGTGCTGTGGCTGTCGTCGTGGACGATCCACAACGCCAATCATCTCCGCGAGAACACCGACGGGCTGAAGGTCGGCGGCCACCAGGCCTCGTCCGCCTCGCTCGCCACGGTGATGACCGCGCTCTACTTCGCCACCCTCCGCCCCGAGGACCGGGTGGCGGTGAAGCCGCATGCGAGCCCGGTGTTCCACGCCATCCAGTACCTCTTCGGCAACCAGAGCCGCGAGAAGCTCGAGAATTTCCGGGGCTTCAAGGGCGCGCAGAGCTACCCCTCGCGCACCAAGCACGTCGACGACGTCGACTTCTCCACCGGCTCGGTCGGCCTCGGCGTCGCCCAGACGCTGTTCGCCTCGCTGGTCCAGGACTATGTCCGCGCCCATGGCTGGGACGGCGGCCGGTCCGAGGGCCGCATGGTGGCGCTGGTCGGCGATGCCGAGATGGACGAGGGCAACATCTTCGAGGCCCTGCTCGAGGGCTGGAAGCACGGCCTCCGCAACACCTGGTGGGTGGTCGACTACAACCGCCAGAGCCTCGACGCGGTGATCCGCGAGGGCCTCTGGTCGCGCTTCGAGGCGATGTTCCGCAACTTCGGCTGGGACGTCGTGATCCTCAAGTACGGCGCGCTGCAGGAGGCCGCGTTCCGCGAGCCCGGCGGCGAGGTGCTCCGGAAGTTCATCGACGAGTGCCCCAACCAGCTCTACTCCGCCCTCACCTTCCAGGGCGGCGCCGCCTGGCGGAAGCGCCTCCTCGACACGATCGGCGACCAGGGCCCCGTCTCGGCGCTGATCGAGCGGCGCTCGGACGACGAGCTCGCCGCGCTGATGACCAATCTCGGCGGCCACGACCTGCCCTCGTTGCTCCGGGCCTTCGAGGAGGCCTCCCGGCACGACCGGCCGACCTGCTTCATCGCCTATACGATCAAGGGCCACGGCCTGCCCCTCGCCGGCCACAAGGACAACCATGCGGGCCTGATGACCACGGCGCAGATGGACACCTTCCGGACCGCCATGGGCATCCGCGCGGGCCACGAGTGGGACCGCTTCGAGGGCCTCGCCGTGCCGGAGCGCGAGATCGAGCGCTTCCTTGCCGACGTGCCGTTCAACGCCGCCGGACCGCGCCGGATCGAAGCCCCCGCCATCCCCATCCCGGAGGCGCTCGCCGCGGACGTGCCCGCCGTCACCTCGACCCAGTTCGGCTTCGGCAAGATCCTCGACGAGGTGGCGCGCGCCGGCGACGACTTCGCCGAGGCGATCGTCACCACCTCGCCCGACGTCACGGTCTCGACCAATCTCGGCCCGTTCGTGAACCGCCGCGGCCTGTTCGCCCGCGAGAGCATGGCCGACACCTTCCGCGAGGAGCGCATCGCCTCGACCCAGAAGTGGGACTTCGGGCCGAAGGGCCAGCACATCGAGCTCGGCATCGCCGAGATGAACCTCTTCATCCTCCTCTCGGCGCTGGGGCTGTCGCATTCGCTGTTCGGGCGGCGCCTTCTGCCGGTCGGCACGCTCTACGACCCGTTCATCCAGCGCGGCCTCGATGCGCTCAACTACGCCTGCTACCAGGATGCCCGGTTCCTGCTCGTCGCCACCCCCTCGGGCGTGACGCTGGCCCCGGAGGGCGGCGCCCACCAGTCGATCGCGACCCCGCTGATCGGCATGGCGCAGGACGGCCTCGCCGCCTTCGAGCCGGCCTTCGTCGACGAGCTCGCCGTGATCATGCGCTTCGCCTTCGACTACATGCAGCGCGACGGCGAGGGCCAGCCGTCGGAGCGGACATGGCTCCGCGACGAGACCGGCGGCTCGGTCTATCTCCGTCTCTCGACCCGGCCGGTCGAGCAGGTGAAGCGCGACATGACGCCCGAGCTCAAGCGCGACATCCTCGATGGCGCCTACTGGATGCGGAAGCCGGGGCCGAATGCCGAGACGGTGGTGGTCTATACCGGCACCGTCGCCCCGGAGGCGATCGAGGCCGTGGGCCTGATGGGCGAGGACCGGCGCGACGTCGGGCTGCTCGCCGTCACCTCCGCCGACCGGCTCAACGCCGGGTGGACCGCGGCCGCGCGGGCCCGCGAGCGCGGCCTGCCCCACGCGCGGAGCCACATCGAGCGCCTGTTCGAGGACCTGCCGCGGCACTGCGGGCTGGTCACGGTGCTCGACGGCCACCCGGCGACACTCGGCTGGCTCGGCGCCGTCGCCGGCCACCGCACCCGCTCGCTGGGGGTGGAGCATTTCGGCCAGACCGGCACCATCGCCGATCTCTATCGCGCCTATGGCATCGACGCCCAGGCGATCGTCGCCGCCGCCGAGGCGCTCGCCCCGGCCCGGCCGATCCGGCACCTCAAGGCGCTCTGACCGGCCCGCCGGAGCAGGGACATCGTGGCGCGGGGCTCAGCCCTGCGCCATCACCTGGTTGACAAGCGTCTGAACGTGGGCGAAGGCGGCATTGGCGCCGGCGATCACGGCGACGTCCTCGGCGGGCGTCAGCGGCGCGGCGTTGAGCGCCTCCTTGAAGTCGCGCCAGTGCTTGCCGCGGCCCTCCGGCGCCGCAGCCATGTGGCGGGCGCCTCTCTCCTCGTCGAAGCCGATCGCGGCCACGGCCTTGAGGAGGAACGCCGCGCCGAGGGTCGAGCCCTCGGAGACGTAGAGCCAGCCCAGCGCCTCGCCCGGCGGAATCGCGAGCGGCTCGACCGCCGGTGCCGCCCGGTCGAGGTCGGCAAGGTCGCGCCGCGCCGCTTCGAGCCGCGAGCGCCCCGCAAGGCCCGGGATCAGCGCCTGCAGCCTCGCGTCGCGATAGAGCGGCTCGATCCCGGCATAGAAGCGGTACTGGATCTCGACGAAGGTGGCGTAGCGCTCGCGATCGGCGAACGGCGACTTGCCGGCGATCGAGGTGTCGAGCCGCTCGTGGAGCGCATGGGTCTCCTGCTTGAGTCTCTCGGCGCGGGTGAGCGGGTCGTCGAGTACGGGGGCGTTCATGGCTTGCTGGCTCCTCTGTCGGGCTGGCTCAGAAAACGAAGAAATCGTCGGCGGAAAGGTCGAGGCCCTTGCTGAGCTTGGCGAACTGCACCGCCGCGCCCGAGCCGCTGCCATCGGCGTCGAACGACAGGGCGCCGGTCGACTTGTTGTAGATGATCCGGTCGGCGGCATCGCTCGCGGCGGCGCCGACGGT
>JAEVZM010000364.1 GCA_023392225.1 Pseudomonadota bacterium | reverse complement strand
GTCCTGATCTACTTCGACCTCGCGACCAAGGTTTCGGTGTTTAACCGGCTGGATTCGGTCCTCGCCAACGACGGCTACGTGATCCTGGGTGGCGCCGAATCGGTTCTCGGCATCACCGACCGGTTCAAGCCGTCACCCGATCACCGGGCCCTCTACGTGCGGACCTGAACCGACCCTCAACGGCGGCCGCCATGGTGCTGGCGCGCCATGGCGTTCCAGTTGCTCTGGTTGAAGTCGTTGATCGAGCGCTCGATCGGCGTCTCGCAATAGGGAATCGTCCAAGCCTGCGGCCCGTTGCAAAGCGACTTGTCGGGAAGGACATAGTACACCCGCCCGCGCGGAACGACGCCCTTGCCTCGCGCGATGTAGGCGGCCGAGGCCCAACCCCTACGGCCGCCATAGACCACCTCGCACCAGCGCGGGCAGCGGAGGACATTCACCCGCGCGCCGGCCGGTATGGTAGCGATGCGGGCATAGTTGGTGCCTGGGCCGGCCCGGAGGTTGACGCTACCCTTGGCGACGCCCGGCGCGGCGAGGGCGGACGGGGCCACAGCGACGCAAAAGGCGGCGGCAGCGATCGCGGTCGTGAGGCGCATGAGCGGGCTCCCTTGCGTCCAGTATTTGTCGCTCAACGATCGATTCCGGACGCGGTTCCGCGGGGGACAGTCCGCATCGCGGCTTGACAGGGGGAGCGACCGATGGCCACAAGGCGCGGATTCTCCTTGGGTCTCACGGAACCGCATGACCATCGCTTTCACATTTCCCGGCCAGGGTAGCCAGGCCGTCGGCATGGGCAAGGCCCTCGCCGACGCCTATCCCGAAGCGCGCGCCGTCTTCGACGAGGTCGACGATGCGCTCGGCGAAAAGCTCTCCGCGCTGATCTTCGAGGGGCCGATCGAGACCCTGACGCTGACGGAAAATGCGCAACCCGCCCTGATGGCGGTGAGCCTCGCGGCAGTGCGGGTCCTGGCCGCGAAGGGTGTAGGCGTCGAACGCGCCGCGTTCGTCGCGGGCCATTCGCTGGGAGAGTATTCGGCGCTCGCTGCCGCCGGCAGCCTCGCGATCGCGGACGCGGCCCGGCTGCTCCGCCTCCGCGGCAAGGCCATGCAGGAGGCGGTCCCGGTGGGGCAGGGGGCCATGGCGGCCCTTCTCGGCATGGATCTCGAAGCCGCCCGCGCCATCGCCGCCGATGCGGCCGAGGGCGAGGTGTGCGACCCGGCCAATGACAACGGCGCGGGACAGGTCGTCGTCTCCGGCAGCAAGGCGGCGGTTGAGCGCGCGGTCGAACTGGCCAAGGAACGCGGCGCCCGGCGCGCGGTGCTCCTGCCGGTCAGCGCACCCTTCCATTGCGCCCTGATGGCGCCCGCCGCGAAGGTCATGGCCGAGGCGCTCAAGGACGTGACGATCAACCCGCCGGCTGCCCCGGTGGTCGCCAACGTCACCGCCATGCCCGAATCGGATCCCGAAGCGATCCGCCGCAATCTGGTCGACCAGGTGACCGGCATGGTCCGCTGGCGCGAGACCGTGACGTTCCTGGCCGGTGCCGGCGTCGACATGTTCGTCGAGGTCGGCTCGGGCAAGGTCCTCTCCGGCCTCGCCAAGCGCATCGCCGACGGGGTCGAGACCCAGACCGCCGGCACACCGGAAGACATCGACGCTGCTGCCACGCGGCTCGGCTGACACCCACGGGGGATCTCCCATGTTCGAACTTACCGGCCGGAAGGCCCTCGTTACCGGCGCCAGTGGCTCCATCGGTAGCGGCATCGCCCGCGCGCTCCACGAGCAGGGCGCCATCGTCGGGCTCTCCGGCACCCGCCGGGAAGCGCTCGAGGCCCTTGCCGCCGAGCTCGGCGAGCGGGCCCACGTGCTGCCCTGCGACCTTTCCGACGGCGCCGCCGTGGACGCCCTGGTGCCACAGGCCGAGGAAGCGATGGGCGACCTCGACATCCTCGTCAACAATGCCGGCATGACCCGGGACACGCTGTTCGTCCGGCTCACCGACGACGACTGGAACAAGGTCATCGCCGTCAACCTGACGGCGGCCTTCAAGCTGTCGCGGTCCGTGCTGATGGGCATGATGCGCCGGCGCCATGGCCGCATCATCTCGATCTCGTCGGTGGTCGGGGTCACCGGCAATGCCGGCCAGGGCAACTATGCGGCCTCCAAGGCCGGCCTCATTGGCATGACCAAGGCGCTCGCCCAGGAGGTCGCCAGCCGCGGCGTCACTGCCAACTGCATCGCCCCCGGCTTCGTCGGCTCGGCCATGACCGATGCCCTCAACGAGAAGCAGAAGGAGGCGGTGCTGTCCCGCGTTCCGATGAAGCGGCTCGGTACGGTACTCGAGATTGCGGCCGCGGCCGTCTACCTCGCCAGCGACGAGGCTGCCTATACGACCGGACAGACGATTCACGTCAATGGTGGTATGGCCATGATATGAAAGACGAAACTGCTTTCGAAAGCCTGGCGGCAACGTGCTGCGATGCGGCATCCTAGGGCCGCTGGTCAAGGCTTCGGAAGTGTGTTACGAGCGACCGGGATGCCGACCTCCGGACGGCGATTTCGGCTTGGGGCCGGTCGGCAGTTCGGCGATGCAGCACCAAGTGATTTGGGCGACACTTCCCGCTCCCCCATGCAGGCGACGGCAAGCCCTTGAACGGGATGGCGTTGGCTTCCGGGGTGGCCAGTTTGGGCAATTTTGAGGTTTTAGGAACATGAGCGATATCGGTGATCGGGTAAAGAAGATCGTGATCGAGCACCTCGGCGTCGACGCCGAGAAGGTGCAGGACAACGCGAGCTTCATCGATGAGCTCGGCGCGGACTCCCTCGACACCGTCGAGCTCGTCATGGCTTTCGAGGAAGAGTTCGGCGTGGAGATCCCGGACGACGCTGCCGAGACCATCCTGACCGTCGGCGATGCGGTCAAGTTCCTCGAGAAGAACGCCGCGTAGCGGCCACTCCAGACCGAAGAGGACGGAGCTTCCGCTTTCGGCGGAGCTTCGCTGGAGCGTGCCATGAGACGTGTGGTTGTAACGGGCCTGGGAATGGTGTCGCCGCTTGGCTGCGGCGCCGAGATCAGCTGGAAGCGCCTGCTGGCCGGCAAGAGCGGTGGTGTCCGCATCACCGATTTCCCGGTCGATGACCTGGCTAGCCAGATCGCCTGCCGCGTGCCGCGCGGCCCCGCCGGCGAAGGGGTTTTCGATCCCGACGACTGGATGGAGCCCAAGGAGCAGCGCAAGGTCGACGATTTCATCGTTTACGCGATGGCAGCGGCGACCCAGGCGCTGGACGATGCCGACTGGCATCCCGAGAGCTATGACGACCAGTGCGCCACAGGCGTGCTGATCGGTTCGGGCATCGGTGGCATCGGCGGCATCTATGATGCCTCGATTACGCTGTTCGAGCGTGGTCCGCGGCGGATCAGTCCGTTCTTCATTCCCGGCCGGCTGATCAATCTTGCCTCGGGACAGGTGTCCATCCGCCACGGCTTGAAGGGCCCCAACCACTCGGTGGTGACGGCCTGCTCGACCGGAGCCCATGCCATCGGCGATGCCGGGCGGCTGATCGCCCTCGGCGATGCCGACGTGATGGTCGCCGGCGGCACCGAATCGCCGGTCAACCGGCTGTCGATCGCCGGCTTCGCGGCCTGCCGCGCGCTTTCGACCGGCTACAACGATCGCCCGACCGAAGCGTCGCGGCCCTACGACCGTGATCGCGATGGCTTCGTGATCGGCGAGGGCTCCGGCGTGGTGGTGCTCGAGGAGCGCGAGCACGCCTTGGCTCGCGGGGCGCGTATCTATGGCGAACTCGTAGGCTATGGCCTCTCGGGTGACGCCTACCACATCACCTCGCCAGCCGAGGATGGTGATGGCGCCGAGCGCTGCATGCGCATGGCGATGAAGCGGGCCGGCGTCACCGCCGACGAGATCGACTACATCAACGCCCACGGCACCTCGACCCAGATGGGTGACGAGATCGAGTTGAAGGCGGTCGAGCGGCTGCTCGGCAACGCCGCCGGAAAGGTGATGATGTCCTCGACCAAGTCGGCGACCGGGCATCTTCTCGGCGCCGCCGGTGCGGTCGAGGCGATCTTCTCGCTGCTGGCGATGCGGGACAATATCGCCCCGCCGACGATCAATCTCGACAACCCGTCCGTCGAGACCGCCCTCGATCTGGTTCCGCACCAGGCCAAGGCGCATGAGATGAACGTGGTACTGTCGAATTCCTTCGGTTTCGGCGGCACCAACGCTTCGATCGTCTTCCGCCGCCACGCTTGACTGTGCGGGGGCGGCGATCCCGCTCCCGCCATATTCAGTGCTAAAGTCACGTCCGACCCGAAGTGCTTGCCGTAGAGGGCCTAGACGCGCGCTATGAATGATATCCGTGAGGATCAATACGGCAACGATGCCGACGTTCTCTCCGCACGGCTCGCAGCCGCGAACCGGGCAACCCCCAAGAGCCCGTCGGAAGCCCTTCAGCCGGAACCGGTGCCGCCACCCCCGAAGCGCTCGCGCGCGGTGCGCCACCCGCTCGTGGTGTTCTTCAATTTCGTCCTGACGCTGGTCGTCCTCGCCGTCGTCCTGGTCGGCGGCGGCCTGCTGATCGGCCGAATGCAGTTCGACAAGCCCGGCACGCTCGACCAGGCCCGGACCATCAGCGTCGACCGGGGCGCCGGCGTCCGCGACATCGCCGATCGCCTGCAGCGTGACGGCGTTATCTCCTCGAAATGGCTGTTCGTGGCAGGCGTCTGGCTCAACCGAGAGGGCGGGAATCTGAAGGCTGGCGAGTATGCCATCCCCGCCCATGCCTCGATGCGCGAGGTCATGGATCTCCTCGTCGACGGCAAGAGCGTGGTCTACCGGCTCACGATTCCGGAGGGGCTCACCAGCCAGCAGGTGGTGGCCTGCCTGACCGCCGACAGCGTCCCCGAGGGACAGGACATTCTGGGCCTGACGGAAGACCAGGAGGCCAAGTGCCGCGAGGCGGCGAGCGTTCTCGTCGGGCCGGCGCCACCGGTGCCGGACGAGGGCACGGTCCTGCCCGACACCTATGCCTTCAGCCGTGGCGACAGCCGCGCCAACATTCTCAGCCTGATGATGCGCGAGCGCGACCGGGTGCTGACCGATGTCTGGGCCCGCCGGGCGCCGGACCTGCCGCTCAACAACATCGAGGAGCTCGCCACGCTGGCCTCCATTGTCGAGAAGGAGACCTCGCTGGCCGACGAGCGCACGCGGGTCGCATCGGTGTTCATCAACCGTCTGCGGCTCAACATGCGCCTCCAGTCCGACCCGACCTTCATCTACGGCATCTATGGCGGCGCCGGTAAGCCGACCGGCTACGTGGCGACGGCCAAGGATCGCGATACGCCGACGCCCTACAACACCTACACGATCGACGGCCTGCCGCCGGGGCCGATCGCCAATCCCGGACGGGCCTCGCTTGAGGCGGTCGCCAACCCGTCGCGGACGCGCGATCTGTTCTTCGTCGCCGACGGCACGGGCGGCCACGCCTTTGCCGAGACCTATGACGACCACCTGAAGAACGTCGCCCGCTGGCGCGAGATCAACGCCAGTGGCGGGGCTGAAGCGGCCGCCGCCGGCGATGAACCCATGGCGCTGCAGGAGCCTGACCAGTAAGGTCGCAGCGAGTCGCTTGACCGGGCCGCATTCGAGGCGCGAGAGGGCGTCTCGGAGGAGCGGCAGAGTGGGGGCGGCGTATATGGCGCTTCAAAGCATGACGGGCTTTGCCCGGGCAGAGGGCGGAACCGATCTCCGCTGGACTTGGGAGCTGAGGAGCGTCAACGGCAAGGGGCTCGACATCCGGATCCGGATGCCCCCGGGCATGGAGCGCCTTGAGCCCGCGGTGCGCGAGCAGGTGTCGAGCCGCTTCGCCCGCGGCAACATCCAGGTCCTGCTCTCGGTCGACGGGCGAAGCACCACCCAGCGCGTGATCGTGAACGAAGCCGTCCTTTCCCAGGTCATCGACGCCATGGCGCGGATAAAGGAGAAGGTTGCAGCGACGGCGCCGACGCTCGATGGCATCCTTTCGATTCGCGGGGTGCTCGAAGCCGGGGATGAGACCGTCGACGAGGCCGACCAGGCGAGCATCGATGCTGCGATTCTCGCCGGGCTCGGCAGCGCGATCGACGGGTTGAGCGAAGCACGCGCCCGCGAAGGCGCCGCGCTCGGCACCATCCTCGGCGGCCGGATCGACGAGATCGCACGGCTTGCGGGCCTGGCCGAATCGGCACCCGTCCGCCAGCCGGAGGCGATCCGCGCGCGGCTCGCCGAACAGGTCGCGACGCTCCTCGACGCGGCCCCGGCGCTGGACCCCGACCGCCTTCACCAGGAGGCCGTCATCCTCGCCACCAAGGCGGACATCCGCGAGGAGCTCGATCGCCTCGAGGCGCATGTCACCGCGGCGCGGGAGCTCCTCGCCAAGGGCGGTCCCGTCGGGCGGCGCCGCGATTTCCTCGGGCAGGAGTTCAACCGCGACGTCAACACGCTCTGCTCGAAGTCCAACGACCGCAGCCTGACGGCAATCGGCCTCGATCTCAAGGCGGTGGTCGACCAGCTGCGCGAGCAGATCCAGAACCTGGAATAGGCCATGGCTACGGAACCCTCGCGGCGCGGGCTGATGCTCGTGCTTTCCTCCCCCTCCGGCGCCGGCAAGTCGACTCTCAGCCGCCTGCTGCTGCAGGACGAGGGCGATCTGTCGCTATCGGTATCGGTGACCACGCGCTCCCGTCGGCCGAGCGAGGTGAACGGCGTCCACTATCACTTCATCGACCCCGCGCAGTTCGTCGCCCTGCGCGACCGGGGCGAGCTGCTCGAATGGGCCGAGGTTCACGGCAACCTCTACGGGACGCCGCGCGCCGCCGTCGAAACCGCGCTTGCCGCCGGCCGTGACGTGCTGTTCGACATCGACTGGCAGGGCACTCGCCAGCTCGCCGAGGCGATGCCCGACGACATCGTCCGCATCTTCGTCCTGCCGCCATCGATGGCGGAGCTCCGCGCCCGGCTCGAGCGGCGCGCCGAGGACGGAGCCGACGTCATCGGCCGTCGTCTGGCGAATGCCCGGAACGAGATCCGCCACTGGGACGAGTACGAATACGTGATCGTCAACGAGGACCTTCAGGCCTCGCTCGCGACGACCCGCAACATCCTCCATGCCGAGCGCCAGAAGCGGATTCGCCAGCCGGTGCTGCGCGATCACGTCTCGCGACTTCTTGCCGAGTAGCTCCCGCTAGGCGGGGGTGTGGCCCGCCGGGCCGCGGAGAGCATTGGCGAGGGCGACGAAGCCGGCGACGTCGATCTCCTCCGCCCGCTGGGTCGGATCGATCCCCGCGGCGGCGAGGAGCGGCAATGGGTCGACCCCGAGTGAGCGGAGGCTTTGCCGGAGCATCTTCCGCCGCTGGCCGAACGCGGCGGCAACGACCCGCTCGAGGATCGCAGCATCGGCGGGGAGGGGACTTGGCAACGGCGTGAGGCCGACGATCGCCGATGTCACCTTGGGCGCTGGCGTGAAGGCAGATGGCGGCACGTTGAACAGGATGCGCGCCTCGCTCCGCCAGCCGGCGAGAACGCCGAGGCGGCCGTAGGCCTTGCCACCCGGCGGCGCGACGATTCGCTCCGCCACCTCGCGCTGGAACATGAGCGTCAGCGATTCGTAGTACGGGGGCCAGGGCTCGGCGCGCAGCCAGCCGACCAGCAGTGGCGTCGCCACGTTGTAGGGCAGGTTGGCCACGATCCGCGTCGGGCCGTCCGCAAGGCTGGCGAAATCGATGGTCAGCGCGTCGTCGTGGATCACCGTGAGCCGGCCGGGATAACGGCTGGCGATCTCCTCCAGCGCCGGCAGGCAGCGCGCGTCGCGCTCGATCGCCACCACCCGCCGGGCCCCGGTGGCGAGCAGTGCGCGGGTGAGCCCGCCCGGCCCGGGGCCGACCTCGATCACGGTGCGGTCGGAGAGGTCGCCGGCGGCCCGCGCGATCCGGGCGGTGAGATTCAGGTCGAGCAGGAAGTTCTGGCCGAGGCCCTTGATCGCCGACAGGCCATGTCGCGCGATGACCTCGCGCAGCGGCGGCAGGTCGTCGATGGCGCTCATTCCGCGCGTTCGTTGGCGACCAGTTCCGCCGCGAGCCGCAAGGCGGCGGCGAGGCTCGACGGATCGGCCCGCCCGGTGCCGGCGAGGTCGAAGGCGGTGCCGTGGTCGGGCGAGGTGCGGACGAAGGCGAGGCCGAGCGTGACGTTGACCGTTTCGGCGAAAGCGAGGGTCTTCGCCGGGATCAGCGCCTGGTCGTGATACATGCAGAGCGCCGCGTCATACCCGGCCCGCGCCGCGCGGTGGAACATCGCATCCGCCGACAGGGGTCCGGCGACCTGGATGCCGTCGGCACGCAGGGCCGCGACCGCGGGAGCGATGATCGCCGCATCCTCGCTGCCAATCGACCCGCCCTCGCCGGCATGCGGATTGAGGCCGGCAATGGCGAGACGCGGGTAGGGCAGGCCGAAGCGCCGCCGAAGGTCGTAGGCGACGATCCGGCCGGTCTCGACGATCATCTCCGTGGTCAAGAGATCGGCAACCGCGTGAAGCGGCACGTGGATCGTCACCGGTACGGCCCGCAGTTCCGGGCCGGCGAGCATCATCACCGGCCGCGCCGTGAACCCGGTCCAGGCCGCCGACAGCGTGCCGAGGAACTCGGTATGGCCGGGATGCCGGAAGCCGGCGGTGTAGAGCGCCTGCTTGTTGATCGGGTTGGTGACGATCGCCGCCGCCACGCCGGAGCGCACGTCACCGACCGCGCGGGCGATCGCTTCCACGACGGCGGTGGCGTTGGCCGGATCGGCGACCCCGGCCTCTGTCGTGACCGTGCCCTTCAGCGGCACGATGGGGAGGGCCTCCTGGAACACCGCGCCCGCGTCCCGCGGGTCGACGACCTCGATCGGGCAATCGATACCGATCAGTGCCGCCCGCTCGGCGATGAACGCGGGATCGGCCAGCAGATAGAAAGGCGGCACATCAATCTCGCGGCGGCGCGACCAGACGGCCAGCGTGATGTCCGGCCCGATGCCACCGGGTTCGCCCATCGTCAGGGCCAGCGGCGGCAATGCATCCAAGGCGCGAATCCCTCGTGGCCGCCGGCGTCGTGCCGGCGGAACGTCTACCTGTACTCGATGACCGCCTTCTTGCGAAGCTCGTCCATATAGTCCTTGCCGAGATCCTTGTTGATCTCGGTGAGCAGCTTGTTCTCGGCCTGGACGCGCGCGGCAGCGTTGCTCTGGATCTCCTTGGCGGTGCAGATCGCGAGCATCACGTAGCCGTCGTCGGAGCGCTGCGGCCGTGTGAGCTTGCCGGCGCCCGCCTCCTGGATGTCACGGCCATCCGGCGTGCCCTGGAGCTCCTCAGAGGTCCGCCGCATCGTCGGACGGACCACCACTTCCTTGAGCTGCCGGGTCTGCTCGACGATCGTCTCGCAACCGCGGAACCGCCCGCGAAATGCCTCGGCCTCGCGGCGGCGCTGGGCGTCGTAGCCGCCCGAGGAGCCCTTGGGAATGACGAAGATCACCGGCTTGAGCGTGTACTCCGTCGTCTTGATCTCGCCGGGCCCGCCGCTCTCGGCGAACATCTCGGCGGTGACGTCCGAAGCCTTGGCCGAGGTGCCCTTCATGCGCGTCCGCATCTGGACGAGTTGCGCCCAGACCATCTGCGCCTTGATGCGTCGCCGCAGCGTGGCGATGTCGACGCCCTGCTCCGAGAGGGCGTTCGCCAGCCCCTTCGGCGTCATCTTGACCCGCACCGCGATCTCGTCGATCGCTCCGTCGACCCGCGCGTCGCGGCCGCCCACGCCCATCGTGGCGGCTTCGATGAACTGGATCGTCTCGTCGATGAGCTCGTCGGTGGCCGCCTTCTGGCCGCCCTTGACGCCGGTCATCTCGAGCAGACGGGTTCGCTGCTGGATGTCGTACGAGGTGATCGGCTGGTCGTCGACCTTCACCTTGATCGAGCTCGCGCTGAAGGATGGCGTCGCCGCAGTAGCGACCGCTACGGCGACGAAAGCAGTTGCGATGAACCTGGTCAGACGCATGATTCCGGAAAATCCCGTTCCTGTGACCGGTCCGGGAGGCACGATGCTGGTGCCTCCGATCGGCCGTTCATGCCTCAAGAAAAGGCAGAAAAATCCGGCGAAACCATGATCTCCGTCACTAGTTGCTCGACGTGAGCCCGGAGACGTTGGCGTTCACACTGCCCTCGGCGAGGGTGCGCAGCAGGAGCTTGAAGGTCAGCGAGCGGTCCGGGATCAACGTGTTGCGGGTCTCGGTGTAGGCGATCGAGAGAGACACGCAGCTGTTGTCGTAGGAGAGGCCGATGCTGTCCTTGCTGACCGACCGGTGCTGGACGTCGTACACCGCCGAGCCGAACAGGCGCCAGTTGTCGGCGAAACGCGCCGAGGCATTGACGTTGACGAACTGCTGCTGGTCGATGCCCGCGGTCGGCACGTCCCGGATGAAGCCGTAGGAAGCCGACGCCGACAGCCAGGAGAAGGTCTGGCTTGCCTCGATCTCGGCCCGCTGCACGGCGAAGTCCTCGTCGTCGAACCGGCCACGGAGGCTTACCTTGGTGGCCGCCGAGCCGAGGGTGATCCGGCCGACATAGTCGGAAACGTCGGTCTCGAGGCCCGAATAGGCGCCGACATCGGCCATATCCTTGACGGCGAAGGAATTGGTCCCCGCCAGCATGCGCGACTGACCGAACAGGCCCTCGAGGACCATGTTGTTCGAAAAGGTGCCGACGTAGCGCATGCCGTAGTTCATGCGCGTGCCGCCCTCGACGCGGTCGAGCCCGGAGAACTTGTCGCGACGGAACAGGATCGAATCGTCGAACACCAGGCTCTGCGCGTCGTCGTTCGGCAGCTCGCCCGCATAGGGCTCGTCAGGCCGCACCACCACCTGGACGATGGGCTCGAAGACGTGGGTCGACTTGCCGGCGCGCGCCAGGATCGGCAGGCTCCACTCGGCACCAATGGTCGGCATGAACCGGACCGGGGTGTCGTTGGTGGTCAGATCCGGCCAGATGCCGCCGGTATCGTTCGGGCTCATCGAATAGAAATCGCCGCGGGCCGAGGCGAAGGTGGTCAGCAGCTGCCCGCCGGGCAGCACCGACTTCTTCTCCCATGACAGGTCCTCGGTCACCCGCAAGTAGTCGCCGGCGAGGCCGTGATAGTAGGTCTCGTTGTTGATCTGGAACGGATCGGCGGATTCGCGGGTGAGGTTCGTCAGGTTCGAACGGAGCGCGAGCTCGCCGCCGAGGATCGGCGAATCGAAGATGTAGTCGTGGTCGACGATCGGCAGCGCCACGGCCTGGCGATCCTGGTCGTACTTGTCGGCCGTGCTGTCGGCGAGGATCTCGTAGTACTGGATCCGCGCGTCGAAGTAGTTGCGGTCGCGGAGCCCGGTCAGGAAGATCTGCGAGGTCGTGCTCGCCTTGTCTTCGTTGAGGACGTTGTAGTTCTGCGTGAACGTGCGGTCCGTGCTCAGGGTGCCGTCCCAGCCGAGCGTCCAGTCGCGGCTGAGGGCGTACTGGCCCGTGGCGCGGACGCCACCGCGGAAGTCGCGCTGCGCGAACGTGCCGCCGCCGCTATTGGTCAGGAAGTTCTCCGGGTTCTGCTGGCTGATGCCGGCCATGCGAAGCGTGAACTGGCCGTGGGCCAGCCGCTGCCGCCACTCGACGTCGCCGAGGAAGCCCTGCTCGGTGTAGTAGACCGGGGTGAGAGTGACGTCGTAGTTGGGTGCCAGCGCGATGAAGTAAGGCGTCGCGATCGACCAGCCGACATCGTCGCTATAGCCGAAGGAGGGGGCCAGGAAGCCGCTCTTCCGCTTCACCGACGGATCGGCGATGCTGAGCTTCGGCACCCATGCGAGCGGCACGCCGAGGAACTCGAAGCTCGCATCGTGGAAGTAGACCATCTTCTCCTTGTCGTCGACGATGATCCGCTTCGCCTTGACCTGCCAGAGCGGCGGCCGGTCCGGCTTCTCCTCGCAAGGCTCGCACGCGGTGTAGACGCCGTTGACGAAGGTCGTCGTCTCGCCGGCGGCGCGCTCGGCGCGCTCGGCTGCGAAGTAGGTCTTGTCCGGCGTCTCGACGCGGAGCGAGGCAACGAAGCCGTCGCGGAAATCCTGCGTGATGTCGATGTCGTCGGCGTAGATGACCATGCCGCTCGGGTCCGTCATCTTGACGTTGCCCATCGCCAGCAGCTTGGCCGTGTTCTTCACGTAGCTGACACGGTCGGCCTCGAGCGTGTAGCCCATGTAGTAGATCTTGACGTTGCCGACGGCGGAGATCGTGTCGTTGTCGTAGTCGTAGACCAGCTCTTCGGCCTCGACCAGCATCTGGGACCCGGCCTTCGGCTTTCCCGTCGGCGCATAGTCGGCCATCGACAGCCCCTGGGCGGCCGACTGCGGCACGGCGACAGGAAAGAAGGCGAACGAAATCGCGATCGCCGGAATGGCGATTCGACGCAACAACCCCGAGATCAGCGTGCGGTAGTCCCCCCCGACGCTCATCCATCCTCCAGATGCAGGAGCGCGGTGGCTCCCATTAACAAAGTCACGATCGCGGGAAGCCATGCCGCCAGCGGCGGTGGAACGATGCCCCCGCTCCCCAGGTCCCACGCGATCTTGGACACCACATAAAGCATGAAGCCTACGCCGACACCAGCCAAAATCATGTTCCCAACCTCCCGAGAACGGGAGAATCGCAGGGATACGATGGCAGCGATCAGGACCATTGCCAACAGCACCACGGGACGGGAGAGGAGGGTGTTGTACCGAAGCTCATAGCGGGTCGAAGGCAGCCCTGCGCGTTGCGCCGAATCGATCAGCTTCGGCAATTCCCAGAACGATATCGCATCAAGGTTATCAAAGGTTTCCCGAACCAGCTCCGGAGACAGGGTGGTCGGCAGGCGATAGGTCGCCTCCTTCTTCGGCTTTTGCTCGAGTCGGGTGATCAGGGCGTCCTCGATCTGCCAGGCCCCGGGGGTGAATCGCGCCGTGCGTGCATCGATCCGCTCGAGGAAGGCACCGTTGTCGCCGAAGACGAAGGCCGTGACGTCCGAGAGGGTCATGCCGTCCTCCGACGTCTTCGCCGCGCCGATGAGGGATTCGTGGCCTTCGCCGGCCTGCCTTATCCAGATCGGGCCGCTCTCCTCCCGCTTCGGCCGCTTTTCGGTGAGACTCGCCCGCATCTCGTCCGAGATCGTGCGCAACTCGGTCGATATCGGGTTGTAGATCACCGTCGCGCCGATCCCGAACAGGAGCCCGACGATGCAGGCCGGCAATAGGAACTGCCAGGCCGAGATGCCGGCCGCGCGGGCGATGACGATCTCGAGCCGGCGATTCGCCAGGATGAACGCGGCGATCGAGCCGAAGAGGGTGGTGAAGGGCAGGATGTCCTCGCAGATCGAGGGCACCCGGTAGAGGGTAAGGAGCAGCACCTTCACGGGGTCGAAGTCGTCGGCGCCGAGAGTTCTCGTGAAGAACTCGAGATAGGTGATGATGAAGACGAGGAAGAAAAAGAACAGAAATATTGCGATGACCAGTGTCGCGAACTGGCGGGCGAAATAGAATCCGAGGGTCTTTCCAATCATCGATCAGGCACTGCGCTCACGGGTTGCCCGATGCGACCGCCGCCGCCGGACGCCGGCGCCGAAAGATCCCGCGGAGGCCATCGGCGAACTTCTCGCTGTAGGCGACGAGGAAGTCGGGGGCCTTGGGCTGTATGCCGAGGAGAATCAGCACGCAGCTGGCAACGATCGCGCCGATCGGCACCAGGTACATGACGATCGGCGGCAGGACCTGGTCGCGCGCGGCGATGCCCAGCACGAACTCGAGCGAGGCAAGGGCCAGGGCCGAGGTCGCCGCAAGGGCGATCGTCGCCGAGCGCTTCTGGCGCACCGTCATCGCCTGACTGAGGAACAGAAGGGGAATCACGGCGAAGAGCAGGGCGTTGATCGGGGTCGTGAAGCGCGCATGAATCTCGGCCGAGTACTTCCCCGGCTCCTTCTGGAACAGCCGGTCGTCGGGATCGGGACTGAACAGATAGGTGGTCGGGCGCTCGTTCGGCATGAACTTCGGCGCCTTGCCCGGGCTCGAGAAGCTCGACAGGTCGAAGGCGTAGGAGCTGAACTGGATGATCGACAGCGACGTATCCTTTTCCTCGTCGGGCTTGGCGTCCTTGCGCGTCTGGATGGTCCCGTCGCTCATCACCAGGAACATGCCGGCGGGGCTGTCGAGCACCGCGCCGCGCTCGGCGATGTAGTCGACGTCTTCATTGTCGTCCCGGCTGTCGGTGAGGAAGATGCCGCGCAGCGTCCCGTCCGGCATGCGCTGGCGGAGCTGGAAATAGAGGCCGTTCTCGATCTTGACGAACTCGCCCTCGCGCAGGATCGAGGTGAGCAGGTTGCCGTTAACCTCAGAGCGCAGCTCGCGCCACAGCCTGAGCGACAGCGGCGACATCCACAGCGTCATCGTCGCCATGAACAGGGTGACGGCGAGCCCGGCGATCAGCACCGGCTTGAGCAGCCACCATTGCTTGGTGCCGGCGGCGTTGATCACCACCAGCTCCGATCCCTGGTTCATCGAGTTGAAGGTGTAGATCACCGCGAGCATCAGCGCGATCGGCGCGGTCACCGTCATCAGCGAGGGCAACAGCAGGAGCGTGATCTTGAAGAACGTCACGATCGTCTGGCCCATCGCCGAGACGAGGTCGAACTGCCGGAGCGCCTGGGTGAGCCAGACCGTCATGGTCAGGGCCGCGAAGCCCATGAAGAAGCCCCGGACGAGGCGCTCGAAGATGTACTTCTCGATCTGCGTCATTGGCGCAACCATACTCGGCCAACCCGTCCGTCGGCTACGCTTCATTGCATGGCATTCCAGCTCGGGCGGAGCGCTGGACACTCCCGGGGGGAGGGGATATGCACACGCGACGCGAGGCCCTGCCTTTGATGGTGCGGTGCCGTGGCTTTTTTAAGGGACGCTGCCTTGGCGAATGACGGCCTTCCGGCCGGTGAGATGATCAGGTCCGGCCTCCGACCCGCCGAATCTGTCGAGTCTTCATCCGGGGCAGAGGTCCGCGCCGGGATCCCCGCCGACCCCGAATATGTCGCGCCGGAGATCACCATCGTGATCCCGACGCTCAACGAGCGCGACAACGTTCCGGTCCTGGTCGAGCGTCTTTCCGTGGCGCTCGAGGGCGTCGCCTGGGAGGCGATCTTCGTTGACGACGATTCGAAGGATGGCACCATCGCCGCGGTGCATGTGCTCGCCCGCCGTACCCCCCGCATCCGTGGCATCCGCCGCATCCACCGCCGCGGCCTCGCCGGGGCGTCGCTCGAAGGCATGCTGGCGAGCGCGGCACCTTATGTCGCGCTGATCGACGCGGACCTCCAGCATGACGAGACGCGGCTCCGCGAGATGCTCGACATCCTGCGTCGCGGCGAGGCAGACGTCGTCGTCGCCAGCCGCTATGTCGACACCGTCGAGACCGGCGGCCTCAGCGGCGTCCGCCACAAGGGCAGCCGCCTCGCTACCTGGCTCGCCCAGAATCTCCTCAAGGCGCCGCTGAGCGACCCGATGAGCGGCTTCTTCGCCATTCGGCGGGACGTGGTCGACCAGGTGGCGCCGCGCCTGTCCGATCAGGGCTTCAAGATCCTCCTCGACATCCTTGCGTCCTCGCCGGAACAGCTTCGGATCAAGGAGATTCCTTACGTCTTCAAGCCCCGGCTGCACGGAGAGAGCAAGCTCGATGCCGCCGTGGTGATCGAGTATCTCGGCCTGGTCGTGGCCAAGCTCAGCGGCGACCTGGTCTCGATCCGCTTCCTGATGTTCGCCCTGGTCGGCGCCTCCGGCATCGTCGTCAACCTCGTGGTGCTGTGGCTGGCGCTTGCGGCAGGCGCGGGATTCGCCGCGGCCCAGACCATCGCCATGATCGCTGCGATGGCATCCAACTACACGCTCAACAACGCGCTCACCTATCGCGACCGACGCCGGAAGGGGTGGCGCTTCGTCTCCGGCCTTCTGATGTTCGCCGCGCTTTGCAGCGTCGGCGTGATCGGTGGCGTCGGCGTCTCGAGCTTCATCTACGACCAGGGTCACGGGCTGGTCTGGTGGCTGGCGGGCCTCGCCGGCGCGGCGGTCGGCACGCTGTGGAACTACGTGACCAGCACCGCCATCACGTGGCGCTCGCGTTGAGCGCGCCGTCGGAGACCGACCGCGGTGCTCTGACGGCGCTCGCGGTGATCGCCGCGCTCACCGCGTTACGGTTCTGGGCCTCGGCCGAGATCAACCTCACCCCGGACGAGACCTATTACTGGCTCTGGTCGCGGTTTCCCGCCGCGGGCTATTTCGACCATCCGCCGATGGTGGCCTGGTGGATCTGGGCCTCGACGACCCTTTTCGGTGACGATCCCTTCGGGGTGAGGGCGCTGTCGGTGATTGCGGCGGCGATCACCTCCTACGCCATCTTCGCCACCGCGCGGAATCTCGGCTTCGGCGTCGCCACGTCGTCCCGCGCGGCGCTGTGGCTCAACGCGACGATCCTGATCGGTGCCGGCGCCATCCTCATCACGCCGGATTCGCCGTCGGTGCTGTTCTGGGCGCTCGCGGTGTGGGTCATGGCCGACATCCGCCGCACCGGCCATGGCTGGTTATGGCTGCTCGTCGGACTGTTCGCCGGGCTCGGCTGCCTCTCCAAGTACACCAACCTCTTCCTCGGGGTCGGCGCGGTTCTGTGGCTGCTCTTCGACCGCGAGGCGCGGCGCTGGTTCCTCAGTCCATGGCTGTGGGCCGGGGGGCTGGTCGCGGTGCTGACCTTCCTGCCGGTCATCCTGTGGAACGCCGACCATGACTGGATCTCGTTCCACAAGCAGTTCGGCCGCATCTCCGACGGAGGGTTGCAGCCCCGTTATGTCGCCGAGTTCGTCGCCGGCCAGTTCGGTCTGCTCAACCCGCTGATCGCCGTCTTCACCGGCATCGGCGCCTGGCTCGCCGCCCGGACGCTGTTCGGCCGCCGCGGGGAGGGGGAGGGCGCGCTCGCCTTCCTCCTGCTCCTCTGCCTGCCGCTCGTCGTCTACATGCTGGTCCACTCGCTGCACGCCCGCGTCCAGGGCAACTGGTTGGCACCGGTCTACCCGGCGCTCGTCGCCCTCGCGGTGGTGGCGGCCGCCGGCGTGACCTCGCGGGTGCTGCGTGGGATCGCCCGCATTGCGGCGCCGGTCGGGATTGCCGTCTCGGTGCTGGTCCTCCTGTTCTTCATGGCCCCGATCCCGACCCCGTTCGGCGAGAAGACGCCGGCCGAGCGCTTCGTCGGCTGGAGCGGTCTTGCCGCCAACCTCGAAGAGATGATGGCGGCGAAGGGCGCGACCTGGATCGCCACTGCCGACTACGGACTGACCGGCGAGCTCGCCTACTACGGCCCGGGTCCGGCCCGCGTTCAGCAGGTCGACGAGCGCGAGCGCTTCCTCTTCGACCGGGTCGCTCCCGGCATCACCGACGGCCCGGCGCTGCTCGTCCTGATCGAGCAGCGGAGCCGGCTCGGCAAGTACCGGCGCTGCTTCGGCTCGCTCGAGCCGCTGGGCGAGGTCGAGCGCCTTGGGCCGGACGGTCCCGTCGCGACCTATCGCGTCTGGCTCGCCCGCGACGCGGCGCCAGACATCCTGACCCGTGGCTGCACCTGACCGGTTGGGAGTGGACTTCGCCCGCGCGAAGTCGCAATTAAGGGCCAATTCAGGGCTGCCTGCTCCCGCCCGCGCCCGAGACCAGAGGTAGATTCAATGACCGACCGTGCCAGGATTTCGTTCGCCAAGCCCGTGACCAAGGCAGAGGGCACCCTCGTGCTTCTCGCCGGCGCTGACCTCGCCCTCGGCGAGACCGCGACCCGGCTCGGGCTGGACGAGCTGATCGGGCGCGCCGCCAAGACTGCCGGTTTCTCGGGCAAGGCGATGAGCACGCTCGACATCCTCGCGCCGGCCGACACCGGTCTCGACCGGCTCCTCGTCGTCGGCGCCGGCAAGCCGGCCGATCTGAAGGAGCAGGACTGGCTGCGCCTCGGCGGAACGGTGTTCGGAGCCCTGGGGAAGGCGGAGGCCGCAACTGTGGCGCTCGAGCTCGCCGGTGACGAGGCGGTAAGTGCCGCGCAGGCGGCCGACTTCGCCCTTGGCCTCCGGCTTCGCGCCTATGCCTTCGACAAGTACAAGAAGCCGAAGGCGGACAATGGCGAGGCCACCAAGCCGGTCTCGGTCACTCTTGCCGTGGCTGACCCGACGAAGGCCCGACGCGCCTGGGCGGCGGGGGCTGCGATCGCCGATGGCGTGGTGCTTGCCCGCGACCTCGTCAACGAGCCCGCCAACGTGCTCGGCCCGGTCGAGTTCGCCGACCGCGCCAAGGCGCTGTCGAAGCTCGGCCTCAGCGTCGAGATTCTCGGCGAGAAGGAGCTGCGCAAGCAGGACATGGGGGCGCTCCTGGGCGTCGCCCAGGGCTCGGTCCGGCCGCCGCGCGTCGCCGTGATGCGCTGGAACGGCGGCAAGGCCAAGGAACAGCCGCTCTGCTTCATCGGCAAGGGCGTGGTGTTCGACACTGGCGGCATCTCGATCAAGCCCGCCGCCGGCATGGAGGACATGAAGGGCGACATGGGCGGTGCCGCCGCCGTCACCGGGCTCATGTGCGCGCTCGCCGGCCGAAAGGCCAAGGTCAATGCCGTCGGCATCATCGGCCTGGTCGAGAACATGCCCGACGGCGCGGCGCAGCGCCCCGGCGACATCGTCACGGCGCGCGCCGGCAAGACGATCGAGGTGATCAACACCGACGCCGAGGGCCGGCTGGTGCTCGCCGACCTCGTCTCCTATGCCGAGGATCGCTTCAAGCCCCGCTTCATGATCGACCTCGCGACGCTCACCGGCGCCGTGATCATCGCCCTCGGCCACCACTATGCCGGCATGTTCTCGAGCGACGACGATCTCGCCACGGCCCTGTCGGCCGCCGGCGAGGCGACGGGCGAGCTGGTCTGGCGGATGCCGCTCGGGCCGGACTACGACAAGCTGCTCGATTCCAAGTTCGCCGACATGAAGAACATCGGCGGCCGCGCCGCGGGCTCGATCACCGGCGCCCAGTTCATCAAGCGCTTCGTCAAGGATACCCCTTGGGTGCATCTCGACATCGCCGGCACCGCCATGGGCTCGCCGCAGACCGAGACCAACCGCTCGTGGGCCTCGGGCTGGGGCGTGCGCCTGCTCGACCGTCTGGTCAGCGACGCATACGAGCGGTAGGATTCCGACAAGACGGAGGGTCGAGCCCATGACCGAACTGCTCGAGAAGGCAATCGCCGAGGCGCGGCGGCTTCCGGCTGCCGAGCAGGATGAGCTTGCTGAAATGATCATGATGATCACCTCCGTCCCCGATGGGATGGTCAAGCTCGATGCGGAGACGCGCGCGGCGGTGGAAGACGGGCTCAGCCAGGCACGACACGGTAAGTTCGCGACCGACGAGAGGGTGGCTTCCATATTGCGTCGCACCTGATGCGGGTTCGGTACACGGAGCGAGCGGCCAGTGAGCTCGGCGCGATTCTCGACTATGTTCGGGCGAGCTCGCCGGCTGGTGCCAAGTCCGTCAGCCAGGCGATTGTTCGAGTCACGCGCCTGATTGCGGGCTTTCCTGAGGCAGGTGCAGTGACGGATGTACCGGAAGTCCGAGAAATGTCGGTCCCGCGGCATCCGTACAAGCTCTACTATGCCATCGCCCCTGATGCGGTGTGGATTGTCCATGTGCGCGATGCGAGGCGAGAACCTTGGCCGACGGGAACTTCCGGCGTCGAGGATCCCCAATGACCGAGATCCTGTTCTACCACCTCGATCGGCAGCCGCTGGAGCGCGTGCTGCCGGGGCTGCTGGAGAAGTGCCTTGAGCGTGGCTGGCGGACGGTCGTGCAATTCGGCACCGAGGAACGCTGCGAGGCGATCGATGCCCATCTCTGGACCTATCGCGACGAGGGCTTCCTGCCGCACGGCACGGTTAAGGATGGCCAGGCCGAGGCGCAGCCGATCTGGCTGACCACCGACGACGACAACCCCAACGGCGCCACGGTCCGCTTCGTCACCGACGGCGCAGCGATGCCCGATCCGGCCGGCTACGAGCGGGTGGTGCGGATCTTCGACGGTCATGACAACGACGCGGTCGACCGCGCCCGCATGACGTGGAAGGAGACCAAGGCCGCCGGGCACGAGGCGACCTACTGGCAGCAGTCCGAGCGCGGCCGCTGGGAGCGGAAAGGCTGAGGCTCAGTCGGCCGCCACCGCCTTCTCGTGCTCGTCGGAGAGGGCGAGCCAGCGCTCCTCCGCCGCCTCGATCGCCTTGACCGTATCGGCCCGGGACTTCGCCAGCGCCGCCGCCTTGGCCGGGTCGGCATAGAGCTTCTCGTCGCCCAGCTTCACGTCGAGAGATTGAACCTCTTTCTGAAGCTTCTCGATCAAGGCCTCGGTCTGCTTGATTTCTTTGCGGAGAGGGGCCGATTGCGCTCGCTTGTCGGCGGCAGCACGGCGGCGCTCCAGCGCGGTGTCGGGTGCGGCCGACCGCCGGGTGTCGGCCGCTGTCCGCGTGCCCTCGATGACCAGCCGGCGGTAGTCCTCGATATCGTTGTCGAACGGCGTCACCGTGCCGCCCGCCACCAGCCACAGCCGGTCGGCCGAGGCCTCGATCAGGTGCCGGTCGTGGCTGATCAGGATCACCGCGCCGGAGTACTCCGCCAGCGCCATGACCAGCGCCTCGCGGCTGTCGATGTCGAGGTGGTTGGTGGGCTCGTCGAGGATCAGGAGATGCGCGCCGTGGAAGGTGGCGAGCCCGAGCAGGAGCCGCGCCTTCTCGCCACCCGAGAGGTCACGGGCGGGGGTGTCCATCTTGCCCTTGGCGAAGCCCATCGCCCCGGTACGGGCGCGGACCTGGGCCTCCGTGCCGTCCGGCATCAGCTCGCGGACGTGGTCGTAGGGCGAGTGCGCCGGGTTGAGCTCGTCGAGCTGGTGCTGGGCGAAGTAGGCGATGTCCATGTTGTGGTGGCGCTTGAAGCGGCCGCCAGCGGCATCGAGGCGCCCGGCGATCAGCTTGGCGAAGGTCGACTTGCCGTTTCCGTTGGCGCCGAGCAGCGCGATCCGGTCGTCGTCGTCGATGCGAAGGTTGAGGCCGGTGAGGATCGGCCTGCCGGGCGCGTAGCCGACCGAGGCGTTCTCCATCTGCACGATCGGCGGCGAGAGCCGCTTCTGCGGGTCGGGGAACGAGAACGGCGCCACCGACTCGTCCGTGATGGCGGCGATCGGCTCGAGCCGGGCGAGGGCCTTCAGCCGCGACTGCGCCTGGCGCGCCTTCGACGCCTTGTAGCGGAACCGCTCGACGAACGATTCCATGTGCCGGCGCTGGTCTTCCTGCTTCTTCTTGAGCTTCAGCTGCAATGACTGGCGCTCGCGGCGCTGGCGGTCGAACGAGTCGTAGTTGCCGCGGTAGTAGAAGAGCTTGCCCTGGTCGAGATGGACGATGCCGTCGACCGCGGTATTGAGGAGGTCCCGGTCGTGGCTGATCAGGAGCACGCTCCGCGGATAGCGGGCGAGGTAGCTCTGCAGCCACATCGTGCCCTCGAGGTCGAGATAGTTGGTCGGCTCGTCGAGGAGGAGGAGGTCCGGCTCGGCAAACAGCACCGCGGCGAGCGCGACGCGCATCCGCCAGCCGCCCGAGAGCGCCGAGCAGGGGCCGCGCTGGGTCTCCTCGCTGAAGCCGAGGCCGGCGAGAATCGCCGCCGCCCGCGCTTCTGCCGAATGCGCCTCGATGTCGGCGAGCCGGGTCTGGATCTCGGCGATGCGGTAGGGGTCGGACGCGGTCTCCGCCTCGGTAAGGAGGGCGCTGCGCTCGAGATCGGCGGCGAGCACCACTTCGATCAGCGTCTCCGAGCCGGACGGCGCCTCCTGCGCTACCTGTCCGATCCGGGCGTTCCGGGGCACGCTCACCGAGCCGCCCTCGGGATGGATCTCACCGGTGATCAGCCGGAACAGCGTGGGCTTGCCGCTGCCGTTGCGACCGACGAGTCCGGTGCGCGACCGCTCGGGCAGCGCGACGGTCGCATGGTCGAGAAGAACGCGGCTGCCGATGCGGTAGGTGATGTCGTTGACGTGGAGCATGGTGAGCGCGGTTTTGCCCGTCGCCGGGCGCGTGCACAAGGGGAGGGGGAACTGTCCCGTTCACCTTGTTGTTTGCACTGCGGTATTCGAGGCTTGCAAATGGCCGCCCGCTTTGGTTCACTCCCGGTGTCGGCCGTTTAGCGTTCGTTAGAGTCCTTGGCCGGAGAATGACCTGTTGGTGGGAACAGGGACCGAGGGGCATTGGCGACTTATCTACGAGCGACGTGTGCTGCCACGAATGGCGTGGTGCGGGGCCGGATGGCCACGGCATGCTGAGGCAGGCAGCGCGGTATCTGACCGGTCGGACAGGGCGCCTTGCGTGCCTCGTCGGCGTTGGTGCTGCGCTCGCGGCGTGCTCGTCGACCGAGCAGTTGGCTCCCAAGTTCAGCGAGGCCGAGTACGGCAAGTCCAGCCCGCGCGTCGTCAACGGGAGCAAGAAGGTTCCTGACGGCGGCGGCCGCTACATGGTCGGCAAGCCGTATCGCGTGGCCGGCAAGACCTACGTCCCCCAGGACAATCCCGAAGGCTACACCACGACCGGCACGGCCTCGTGGTATGGCGCGAATTTCCACGGACGGCAGACCGCCAATGGCGAAGTCTACGACATGGGCGACCTGACGGCCGCGCACCCGACGCTGCCGCTGCCCTCCTATGTCCGCGTGACCAATCTCGGCAATGGCCGCTCCGTCATCGTCCGTGTCAACGACCGCGGCCCGTTCAGCCGGAGCCGTGTGATCGACGTTTCGTCGGCCACCGCGTCGATGCTCGATTTCAAGCGCGCCGGTACCGCCAAGGTCCAGGTCGACTACATCGGCCCCGCCCAGATGGACGGCAAGGACAACAAGATGCTCGTCGCGTCCTATCGCGACGCAAGCGAGGGTCCGGCGATGCTGCCCGGCATGGGCAACACGATGATCGCCGCGAACGAGACCAAGACCCGACGCCCGCTGCTCGCCTTCGGATCGAAGTCGCGGCAGGCGGTCGATTTCAGCGTCGCCGACGAGACGCTGGCCTTCGGCGCGACGCACGAGGCGACGCCGCCGCAGGATCCGCTCGCTCCGCTGATCCTCGATGCCGGCTTCGCGCAGGGCTATGCCGAGGCTGACGTGCAGGTCTTCACCCGCGCCCAGGCGGCCGCGACCGCGCTCGCCAACGGCGACGCCTTCGACGTGGCCGAGCCGGCGCGACCGGTGCCGGCGCCGCAGATGGTGCAGGTCGGCACGTTCTCCGACATGTCAAACGCCAAGCGTGTCGCGAGCCGGCTGTCGAAGCTCGGTGAGCCGGTGATCGCGGAAGACAACAGCAAGGGGCGGGGCGTCCACATCGTCCGCGTCCGTGTGGGGAGCGCCTCGGTGAGCCCGCAGGCGGTGATCGACGCCGCGGGTGGCCTCGGCCTTCCCGGCGCTTTCGTGATGCGCGCCGCGCAGTAGCGCGCAGGCCGCCTCGAGCGGCCCCCGTGTTCTTGCCATGATCACCGGAGACAAGCCGGGGAAGACTGGTGGCCGGAGCCTGAATTGATCCCCTCGACGTTACCAATCCTGTTCCGCGGTGCACCGGGCCGCATCCTCGCCAGCCTCATTCTTCTGCTGGCCTTGGCGACCGCCGCGCTGGCGCAGGACGATCCCGGCTTTCAGACCAAGCCCGGCCAGGCGATCCTGGTCGACGTCGATACCGGCGCGGTGCTCTTCGAAAAGGAAGCGGACGCGGCGGTGGCGCCGGCCAACATGGCCAAGCTGATGACCATGGCGGTCGTCTTCAGGGCGCTCCGCGAGGACCGGCTCAAGCTCGATGACGAGTTCGTCGTGAGCGAGACGGCCTGGCGCCAGGGCGGCGCGCCGGCCCGCGGCACCACGATGTTCGCCGCGCTCGGCTCGAGCATCCGGGTCGAGGACCTGATCCGCGGCGTCATCATCCAGTCGGCCAACGACGGCTGCATCGTGCTGGCCGAAGGCATCGCCGGGACGCAGGAAGCGTTCGTGCCGCTGATGAACGAGGAGGCCAAGCGCCTCGGACTGACCAACTCCCGCTTCACCAACGTCACCGGACTGCCCGACCCGAACCAGGTGATGTCGGTGCGCGACATCGCCACCCTTACCGGCTACCTGATCCGCGAGTATCCCGATCTCTACAAGATCTACGCCGAGCCCGAGTTCACCTGGAACAAGATCCGGCAACTCAACCGCAATCCTCTGTTGGGGATGAACATCGGTGCCGACGGGCTGGTCACCGGCTCGACCGATGAATCCGGCTTCGGCCTTGCCGGCTCCACGGTCAGGGACGGCCAGCGCCTGATCATCGCGCTCAACGGCGCCAGCTCCGACAAGAGCCGCGCCGAGGAGGCGCGAAAGCTGCTCGACTGGGGCTACCGCGAGTTCCAGCGGGTCGAGCTGTTCGGGCCCGGGGAAGTCATTGCCGAGGCGCGGGTGTTCAACGGCGCCCAGTCGCGGGTGGGCCTGGTCAGCAAGGTGCCGGTCGAGTTTCTGATGCCGCAGAGCAGGCGCGTCACGCTGCGCGCCGAGGTGGTCTATGACGGGCCCCTGCCGGCGCCGGTCTCGGCCGGGCGCGTGGCCGGCTACGTTCGGGTGTCGACGACCGACGGCATGGAGGCCCGTGTGCCGGTCTACACCGTGGCCGACGTCGGCGTCGGCTCGCTGACGACCCGTGCCCTCGATGGTCTCGAGGAGCTGCTTCTCGGCTGGTGGTAGCGCACCACGGGGGCTATATCCGAAGGCCATGGCCGGCAAGTTCATCACTTTCGAGGGCGGGGAAGGGGCAGGGAAGTCCACCCAGATCCACCACCTCGCCGCACACCTCGCGGAGTGCGGCATTCGTGTCGTGACGACGCGCGAGCCTGGCGGGACACCGGCGGCCGAGGCGATCCGCGACTTCATTCTCGGCGGCTCGGCAAGCGCCATGGGGACCGAGGCTGAGGCTCTGCTCTTTGCCGCCGCGCGCGCCGATCACGTCGAGCGGGTGATCCGGCCGGCGCTCGAGTCAAACGCCTGGGTGCTGTGCGACCGCTTCACCGATTCGACCCGGGTATACCAGGGCGCCGAAGGCGGCGTGCCGCCCGAGACGCTGGCCGCCCTCGAGCGCATCGCCGTTGGTGACTCGCGCCCCAATCTCACGATCATCCTCGACATTCCCCCCGAAGTCGGTCTCGCCCGGGTGAAGGCGCGCCACGCCGCGACCGGCGCCGGGCCGGACCGCTTCGACAGCGAGGCGCTCGACCCCCATGCCCGCCGCCGCGCCGCGTTTCTGGCGCTGGCCGAGGCCGATCCCGGCCGCTGCCTCGTGGTCGATGCCACGCGGAGCGAGAAGGAGGTCGCCGACGACATCTGGCGCAACGTGACGGCGCGCCTGTTCCGCGCGGCGGCCTGATGGTGGACGACGTCCTCCGGCTCGACGCGATCGACGGCTGGCCACCGCCCGAGGCCCAGCCGAACTGGTACGGCGCGCCTGCCGCCGAGGCGGCGCTGCTCGACGCCTATCGCGGCGGCCGCATGCACCATGCCTGGCTGATCGGCGGCACCAAGGGCATCGGCAAGGCGACGCTCGCCTATCGCTTCGCCCGTTTCGCGCTTGCCCACCCGGACCCGCGCGTGGCTGCGGTTGGCGCGGCGCGCGACCTGTTCGTTCCGGAGGATGCGCCGGCGTTCCGCCGTGTTGCCGGGCGCGCGCATCCGAACCTCCTCGTCATGGAGCGGCCCTGGGACGACAAGAACAAGCGGTACAAGACCGAGCTCGCCGTCGACGAGATCCGCAAGACCGTCGGCTTCTTCGGCTCGACCGGCGGGGAAGGGGGCTGGCGCATCGCCATCGTCGATTCCGCAGACGAGATGAATGCGAGCGCCGCCAATGCGCTCCTCAAGGTGCTCGAGGAGCCGCCGTCGCGCGCCCTGTTCTTCGTCATCAGCCACACGCCCGGACGGCTCCTGCCGACCATCCGCTCGCGCTGCCGGCGGCTCGATATTGCGCCGCTGACGCCGGATGCGATCATCGCCGCCATCCGCGACAACGGCAGCATCTCGGCCGGCGAGGACGACATCCGCCTTGCCGCGGCGCTCGCCGAGGGCAGCCTCCGGCGCGCCATCCTCCTGCTTCAGGAGGACGGCATCGAGACCTATCGGGCCTTCGCCCGCTTCGCAGCCAGCGTCGGCGAGCCCGATGTCGCCGCCATGCATGAGCTCGCCAGCAGCGTTTCCGGGCGCCGCGACGACGATGCCTATTACGGCTTCCTCGACACGGTGCGGGCGTGGCTGGCGCGGCGGGTCCGCGGCGAGGACGAGCCTGCGGCGGAGGCCCGTCCGGGGCCGGCGCTCCGGGCCGTTCCGCTTGCCAGATGGGCGGAGGTGTGGGACAAGGTCGCGCAATCCTCGACGGAAGCCGAGGACCTCAATCTTGACCGCAAGCAGGTCGTGCTCTCGATCCTCATGTCGCTCGCCCGCGCCGCACGAATGTGACGATGCCTTCCGGCCGATATCCGGCCGCGACCTGAGCTGCGCAGCATCAGACCCACCGGCGAGACCACCATGAGTGCCCGCAAGTACTACATCACCACCGCGATCTCCTATCCCAACGGCGCCCCGCATATCGGCCACGCCTACGAGGACATGGCGACCGATGCGCTGGCCCGCTTCCAGCGGCTCGACGGCGCCGACGTCCTGTTCCTGACCGGCACCGACGAGCACGGCCTCAAGATGCAGCAGACGGCGGCTCGGAACGGGGTGTCGACGAAGGAATTCGCCGACCGCAACGCCGCGCTGTTCAAGGCGATGACCGAGGCGCTCGACTGTTCGAACGACGACTTCATCCGCACCACCGAGCCTCGGCACTACCGCTCCTGCGAGGAGATCTGGCGGCGCATGGCCGCCAATGGCGACATCTATCGCGACAGCTATTCGGGCTGGTACTCGGTCCGTGACGAGGCGTACTACGCCGAGTCCGAGACCGAGGTGCGGGCGGACAATGTCCGCTACGGGCCGCAGGGCACGCCGGTCGAGTGGGTGGAGGAGGCGAGCTACTTCTTCCGCCTCTCGGCCTACCAGGAGCGGCTGCTCGCCCACTACGAGGCCAACCCCGACTTCATCGGCCCCGACGAGCGCCGCAACGAGGTGGTGAGCTTCGTCAAGGGCGGGCTCCGGGACCTCTCGATCTCGCGTACCACCTTCGACTGGGGCATCCCGGTGCCGGAGGATCCGAGCCACGTGATGTATGTGTGGGTCGACGCGCTCACTAACTACATCACCGGTGCCGGCTTCCCCGACGATGCAGGGAAATTCGAGCGCTACTGGCCGGCGGACCTCCACGTCATCGGCAAGGACATCGTCCGCTTCCACGCGGTGTACTGGCCGGCATTCCTGATGTCGGCCGGGCTGGCGCTGCCGAAGCGCGTCTTCGCCCACGGCTTCGTCTTCAACCGCGGGGAGAAGATGTCGAAGTCGGTCGGCAACGTCATCGACCCGTTCTCGCTGGTCAAGGCCTACGGCGTCGACGCGGTGCGCTACTTCTTCCTCCGCGAGGTGCCGTTCGGCCAGGACGGCAACTACAGCCACGAAGCCATCGTCCAGCGCATCAATGCCGACCTCGCCAACGACCTCGGTAATCTCGCGCAGCGCTCGCTGTCGATGATCGCCAAGAACTGTGACGGCGTGCTGCCGGCGCTCGGGCCGCTTGCGCCGGAGGACGCGAGCATCCTCGCGCAGGCCGATGCGCTGCTCGAGCAATGCCGGAAGGCGTTCGCCGGGCAGCAGATCCACCAGGCGCTGAACGCGATCTGGGCGGTGGTCGCCGAGGCCAACCGCTATTTCGCCGGCGCTGCGCCCTGGACGCTCCGCAAGACCGATCCGGAGCGTTTCGGCACGGTGATGAACGTCACCGCCGACCTCATCCGACAGGTCGCGATCCTGACCCAGCCGGTCATGCCGTCGTCGTCGGAGAAGCTGCTCGACATCCTCGCGGTCCCCGCCGAAGCGCGGGCCTTCGCGAGCCTCGGCGCAGCGGGACGGATTCCGGGCGGAACGCGCCTGCCGCCGCCGGTGCCAGTGTTCCCGCGCTATGTCGAGGACGCGGCGACGGACGAGAGGCCTGCGAGCTGAAGGACGCAGGATGCTCGTCGACAGTCACTGCCATCTCGACTTTCCCGAATTCGAGGACGACCGCGATGCGGTGATCGACCGCGCGCGGGCGGCCGGCGTCGGCACCATGGTCAGCATCTCCACCCGGGTGGCGCGCTTTGCCGCGCTCCGGGCCATGGTCGAGCGCTATCCGGACGTCTGGTGTTCGGTCGGGACGCATCCCAACAGCGCCGGCGAGGAGCCCGACGTGCCGACCGCGGAGCTGGTGCGGCTCTCCGCCGACCCGAAGGTCGTGGCGATCTGCGAGGCGGGGCTCGACTACCACTACGACGCGGCCCCGCGCGAGCTGCAGCGGGCGTCCTTCATCCGCCACATCGCGGCGGCCCGCGAGACCGGCCTGCCGCTCGTCATCCATGCCCGCGACGCCGATGACGACATGGCGGCGATCCTCGAGGAGGAGATGGGGAAGGGCGCCTTCCCCGCCGTGCTCCACTGCTTCTCTTCCGGCGCGGATCTCGCTCGCCGCGGCCTGGCGCTCGGGCTCTACGTCTCGTTCTCGGGCATCGTCACCTTCAAGAACTCTGCCGCGATCCGCGACATCGCCCGCGACGTGCCGCTCGACCGGATCCTGGTCGAGACCGATGCGCCGTATCTTGCGCCGCCGCCGCACCGCGGCCGGCGCAACGAGCCGTCCTACGTGGTCGAGACGGCGCGGGTCGTCGCGGACGTGAAGGGCGTCGCGCCGCACATCCTCGCCACTGCGACCACCGACAACTTCTTCCGGCTGTTCAGCAAAGCCGAGCGGCCGGCGTGACCCGGAAGGTCGTCACGATCCTCGGCTGCGGGCCTTCGCCGGGCGTGCCGCGGATCGGCAACGACTGGGGAAAGTGCGACCCGACCGAGCCCAGGAACCGGCGGAGCCGCTGCTCGCTGCTCCTCCAGCAGGTCGCCGACAGCGGCACCACCACCGTTCTGATCGACACCAGCCCGGATATGCGCGAGCAGCTGCTTGCCGCGGGCGTTAACCATATCGATGCCGTCCTCTATACCCACGCCCACGCCGACCATCTGCACGGTATCGACGACCTTCGGGCGTTCTGGATGCAGACGCGCCGGCGGGTCGAAGTCTATGCGGACACGCCGACCGCGGCGCGCATCCTCGAAGGTTTCCGCTACTGCTTCGAGACGCCGCCCGGCGGCACCTATCCGCCGACGCTGCGGATGAACCATATCGAGCCATACCGGCCCATCGTCATCGACGGCGCCGGCGGCCCGATGGAGATCCTTCCATACCAGCAGACGCACGGTGGCATCGGCACGCTCGGGTTCCGCTTCGGCGGCCTCGCATATTCCTGCGATGTCAGTGCCTTGGATGACGCCGCTCAGGCAGTGATCGAAGGCGTCGACGTGTGGATCGTCGACGCACTGCGCCACGAGCCGCATCCCAGCCATTTCTCGGTACCGGAGACGCTGTCGTGGATTGCGCGGCTCGGCGTCCGCCGTGCGATCCTGACCCACATGGACTACAGCCTCGACTACGACGCGCTCAGCGCCGAACTGCCGGACAATGTCGAGCCCGCTTATGACGGCATGGTCGTCGCGCTCTAGCGGTATCTGGGCCGGTGGCCAGTGTCCCGGAGCCGCCTCGCCCATATCGTCGCGTTCCATAATATATCTTATGCGACTTGCGTTGGTGAGGCTGTCTTGAACCGGACCATGATCGTCCTCGACGACGGTTCGCACCGATTTCAACTGCGGGCCTGCGCCCTCATCCGTGCCCACGGTCACGTGCTCATCCACCGTGCGATCCCGGACGACAGCTGGTCGCTTCCTGGTGGTCGGGTCGAGCTTCGGGAAGCTGCGGCGGGGAGCTCGGTTGCGACGCCGAGATCGGCCCCTTGCGCTTCGTCATCGAGAACTTCTTCCGCCTGGGCGCGCGCGACGCCCACGAGCTGGGCCTCTATTTCGACGCGACGCTCATGACGCCGCTGCCGTTCAGCCCGGACGATGTGGTGCATCGGTGTCGCGACGGCGCGGCGGATCTCGAATTCCGCTGGGCCTTGTCGGACCCCGCCAGTCTCGCGCGCTGGGACCTGCGCCCGACTCTGCTGCGCGACATGCTGGTGCGCGACATGCTGGCCGATGTGCCGGACACGGTGCAGCATCGCGTCCATCACGACGCTTCGTGAAAAGGAACGATCATGACGCCTGACCGGGACATTGCCCGCCTCATCGAGATCATGGCGGCGCTCCGCGACCCCGAGACCGGCTGCCCGTGGGACATCGAGCAGGACTTCG
Organism: Pseudomonadota bacterium; assembly: GCA_023392225.1. Lineage (GTDB taxonomy): Bacteria > Pseudomonadota > Alphaproteobacteria > Rhizobiales > Kaistiaceae > Bauldia. The sequence continues at coordinate 2,413 of JAEVZM010000364.1, read as the reverse complement.
CCTCGATCGCGCCCTACACCGTCGAGGAAGCGCATGAGGTCGCCGAGGCGATCGCCCGCGGCGACATGGTCGACCTTCGCGAGGAGCTGGGTGACCTCCTTCTCCAGGTCGTCTACCACGCGCGGATGGCCGAGGAAGCCGGCGCCTTCGCCTTTCCCGACGTTGTTGAGGCGATCACCACCAAGATGATCCGGCGCCATCCGCATGTGTTCGGCGACGAGACGGCCCGCGCCGCCGGCGCAGCCAAGGGGTTCTGGGAGAAGATCAAGGCCGAGGAGAAGGCCGAGCGCCGCGCCGCGCGCGCCGCGGCCGGGCTGCCGGAGCTGGATCGTTCGGGACTGCTCGGCGCTGTCGGCCGCGGGCTCGGGCCGTTGCAGCGTGCGCTCAAGCTCCAGGAGAAGGCCTCGACGGTCGGCTTCGACTGGAACGACCCGCGCGCGGTGCTCGCCAAGCTCCGCGAGGAGATCGACGAGGTCGAGGCCGAGCTCGATGCCGGAGCCGGCCCGGAGCGGCTTTCCGGCGAGGTCGGCGACCTGATGTTCGCGGTGGTCAACCTCGCCCGGCACGTCGGAGTCGATCCCGAACAGGCTCTCGGGACCACCAACGTCAAGTTCGAGCGCCGCTTCGGCGCGATCGAAGCCGCCCTCGCGGCCGAAGGTCGAACCCCTGCCGAAGCGTCCCTCGACGAGATGGAAGCGCTCTGGCAGGCGGCGAAGACCTCGGAGCCCGAGGCCTGATGCAGCCCGGGTCCTAGGCGATCTGTGTGGCCGGCGCCTCGGCGGCTGCCTCGCGGCGGGCGCCCGGGAACGCCGCCCGGAAGCGGTCGAGCGTCTCGACCGGAACCCTGACCGAGGCGAAGATGGCGCCATCCTCCCGGTCCTGCCGGTCGAGCACGTCGCCCATCTCGTAGAGCCGATGGAGGTCGGCGACGGCGTCGCCGTGCAGCTCGACCCGGAAGATCACGTCGTTCTCGACGATGCGGGCCTCGATCGCGGTCAGAAGGTCAGGCAGCCCCTCCCCGGTCAGTGCCGCCACGGTTACCACCAGCGGACTGCCGTCGCTCTTGCCGGTCCCGGCCCGCGGCGGGATGGTGCGCGGCGGCCGCTCGTCCTCCGGGATGAGGTCGATCTTGTTCCACACCTCGATTACCCGCGCCGGATCATTGACGTCGATGTCGAGCTCGGTGAGCACGGCGGCGACGTCCCCGGCCTGCGCCTCGGTGTCGGGATGGGCGATGTCCCGGACATGGAGGATGAGGTCGGCCTCGGCCACTTCCTCGAGTGTCGCCCGGAAGGCCGCGACGAGCGTCGTCGGCAGGTCGGAGACGAACCCGACGGTGTCGGAGAGGATGATTCCGGTGCCATTCGGCAGGTCGACCCGGCGGAGCGTCGGGTCGAGGGTCGCGAACAGCCGGTCGTCGGCAAAGACGCCGGAGCGTGTCAGCGCGTTGAACAGCGTCGACTTGCCGGCATTGGTGTAGCCGACCAGCGCCACCACCGGATAGCCGGAGCGTTTGCGCCGGCGGCGCTGCAGCCGGCGCCGGGTGACGACGGTCTGAAGCTCCATCTTGAACTTGTCGATCCGCTCGGAGATCACCCGCCGGTCGGCCTCGATCTGGGTTTCGCCGGGTCCGCCGAGGAAGCCGAAGCCGCCGCGCTGGCGCTCGAGATGGGTCCAGCTGCGCACCAGCCGGCTCTTCTGGTACGTCAGATGCGCCAGCTCGACCTGGAGCCGGCCTTCGCGCGTCTGCGCGCGCTCGCCGAAAATCTCCAGGATCAGGCCGGTCCGGTCGATGACCTTGGCCTTCCAGGCCTTCTCGAGATTGCGCTGCTGCACCGGGGTCAGCGTATGGTCGACGACCACCAGCCCGATGCGGTCATGCGCGATGAGCGGCGCGAGTTCATCGACCTTGCCGGCGCCGAACAGGGTCGCGGGCCTGTAGGTCGACAACGGAACTGCGACAGCGTCGACCACGTCCAGCTCGATCGCTCGCGCCAGGCCCGCGGCTTCCTCGACCCGCGCCTCGCTGTCCCGGTCGGCCGCGCCCTCCTCCGCGCGGCGTCCGCGCGACAGAGGCACGAGTACAAGGGCCCGGTCCGCAACCGGACTCCGGGACCCCTCGAATTGGTCGACTGTATCTTGCTCTGTCTCGCTCAATCGGACTCCCGGACCGCAGCGTCCTCCTGCGGCTCGAACAGCTGCAGCGGCGCGCCTGGCATGATGGTGGATATGGCGTGCTTGTAGACCAATTGCGAGTGCCCGTCCCGCCGCAGCAGGACGCAGAAGTTGTCGAACCAGGTGACGATGCCCTGGAGCTTCACGCCAGTCACGAGGAAGCTCGGCAGGGGTGTCTTGTTCTTCCGAACGTAGTTCAGGAAGGTGTCCTGGAGATTTTGTGCGCGGTCCGCCATTT